>DBDD01000037.1:2369-15704 GCA_002293365.1 Christensenella sp. UBA941
AGCAGAAACAAAAGCAGCGTAAGGAAAAAAGTCCGCTGCCTCATGTCCGCGCCTCCAGCCTGTATCCCAGCTTATATACCGTCTTGATGCAGTCTGCCCAGCCTAACTTCTTGCGGAGCTTCTGAATATGAACGTCCACGGTCCGGCTGTCGCCGTCATAATCGTATTCCCACACCAATTCAAGCAGCTTGTCTCTGGAAAGGGCTATATTACGGTTTGTTATCAGGACTTCCAGCAGTTCGTATTCCTTTGGCGTAAGATCGGCAATCACTCCTTCGCGATAGACCAAATGGCCGTCGAGCTCCACGCGGACGTTTCCCCAAACAAAAACGTTCGCGTCCTTTTTTGTCCGCCGCAGAACAGCTTCTACTCTTGCCGCCAATTCCATCATTTCAAAAGGCTTGATAATATAGTCGTCCGCGCCGAGAGCAAACCCTCGCATCCGGTCTGTCAGGCTGTCTTTAGCCGTCAGGAATATCGTTGGCGTGTTATTTTCCTGCTCTAAGAGAGAAAATCCGTCTTGCTCCGGCAGCATAACGTCCAGAATAATCAGGTCGTATATATCCTTGCGCATTTCCATAAGAGCCGTTGCGCCGTCAAATACAGAAGCGCATTTGTGGCCTACAAGCTCCAAATTTCTTTTCACAAGTTCGTTAATTACATATTCGTCCTCAACGATCAGAATACTCGCCATATCGTCTCACCCGCTTATACTGTACAGAGATTATGTTTCGAAGTTGTAAATATATCTTATTATATATCGCCTATTATACCATAACACAGCCGTTTTTAACTTTTTCGAGCTATCATAAATTTTATTTTATCATACTCCGTCAACATCTTCTCGATAACAAAGGCGATCAAAAGCACGATAAAAGTATTCAGCCCGAACCGCGTAAACGTAAACGTGGGACCTAACGAGAAAATCTCAAAGAACAGCAGCGGGATGCGGATACTCACACCAGCGTACAGGGAAAGCAGCACGTTCGAAATGCGGCTGCCCTTTTTGAGCAGCACACTGACAACGAGCAGCATTTATCTACAGCAGACGGCTCCCATTTATATGGTAGTATATTTTAAAATATTTATTTGTGCGAATTAATCTTATTTTGTGTGAATTACATTATCATTGTGCGAATTATTATTATCATTCAACATCGGCGCTGTTGAAATATAATAAATAATGATACAATTTTGATAATAAATAAAGATACTAAAATAAAAATTTCTGATACAATAATAATAAATAACGATACGAATAATATTTATCGATACAAATAGTCGAGCCGCTAACATACTGATCGGCAAATACGTATACTAATCATCATCCTCAACAGTCTTACCTAACGACGCAGTGCGTTTAGGCGCTTTGTCTCCCCAGCCTTGTACGTTGAATATCTCTTGGATTTCAGCCAGATGCACTGCGGTAAAATATATTGCTTTATCGCTGCTTATCGAAATTCTATATAATCCCTGAGTGGTTGATATATCTATCCCCATGATTTTGTTAATAAAGATTCTCCACCAGTAATCTGAGTTCCGCAGACTAATAAAATCTTTGCTACAGTGTAGGCATAAACTCAGATACATCTGTTCCCATGCGTAAGCTGGATGTCGTTCAATATTATTATGCTCGATATATTTACGATGAAATTTCTTCTGACACATCTGGCAGAAGCATTTATCCGAATTATGGCCGCGCCCGTAACTATGTTTTGAATAATTCCCTTTTTCAAATGTAACAGCAGGTTGCCACCTAACAAATGGTTTTTCGATATAAGGATTTTTATATTTAGATAGTTCAAGAATGTGAGCCCTTATCTTATCTGGGTTCATTACCGGTTTTTCCGGGAAGTCCTCGTCATCGTAATCGTCATTATCGTCCTCATTAATAAATCCCAAGTTATATCTCTCGTCCTGTTCATCCGAGATTAACCCTTCATAATAAAGATGCTTGAGGATTTCATGACTGTTGTCCAAATACTGTATATCTGCGATATCCTCATCGGAAACATCTTCTATATGAAAGCCGAACGCATCCGCGTGCACCCTCTCAATTTCTTTAAGCTTCAGAAATTCAGCCAATTCGGCAAATGATGGATGAACAATCATATGCTTTACAAGCGCGCCACCGTACCATTGCTCTCTAGAATTAAGATATTTGTCCTCTCGTTTGTATTGGCCATCCAACATAAGGAGCGGTATTTGATCGCTTAATCCAATGAGAGTGCTTTCACACTTAATAAACGCCGCCCTATTGTAAGTAAATTCATTGCGCAAATACTCCGCTATCTCTCGATCCGTAGCAGTACCGCTAGTCCCCCTAATCATGCTTTCCAGGTTTTCACGGTACTCTGCATCATATACTTGTTGTGTAAGTTTCTCAATCCGCTTGTTTCCAGGAAGAATCCTATCGGCCAGTTCAATGGACATGATCTTCGTCTCGAGAATTTGATGCTTTTTATCCGAAAACATGCTGTCGTTTGTAAAGATACTATCTGCATAAGGAACATACCGAGTACCACTTTTCATCTTTATCGGGAATAGCGGCAATTGCACTACCCTCTCGCCAATAGAATCAAAAGCTAAGTTACCCTGTTTACCCGAGAGATAATCATAAAGACCTTTTCGAAATTCGTCGTTAACAATGAATTCCGACATATTCTTCTGTAGAAATTCGAAAATCTCATGGCTTCTTGCTTTTCGGCAGCCGATTGCCTCAAGTAGCTGAGTGTATTGACTTTTACCTGTACAATTAACCGCAAACCTGCCAAAAGCAGCCACTAGGATATCCGCCCGCTGTATCTTGGCGATAAACTCCGGGATCAGAACGCATTGCCCGTCGGATATAGAAACGCGCTGATCTGAGCCTAGAATCGGAATAAATGCAAGCGCCTTCAATGATTGCGCCCAATTGTATTCATTTAAGAACTCATTATCGAAATTCTTCCATGTATTAGAGCCGTCCTTGGATCGAAACCCTACGTACCTTAATACATCAAGACCTAAATTCCCTTTAAGCTGAATAAGTAAAATGACGGCGTTGTATAATTCCTCACGTATACGTTCATTCCAACGGTTTTTTAAAATTCCTTCCCTTGATGTCGTCAATTCAAAGGGTGCGTCAATAACAAGCGGCACTAGGCTTTTAATCTCAATAGGGAGACCTGCGTAAACATAATACTCTCGCTCCTTACTGCTTTCTGGGACATACAGAATAATCTCCTGATCCGGGCGGATAGTACGTCCATATTCATTCCTTGCTTCTAGTGCGGCTTGATCTGTAACAGTGAATTTATGTATAATACGTTCGAAACTGAATATTTGGTCATCAATCCTAATCGTCCGTTTACTATTATCATCCGTAATTTCGACATCATGTCCAGAAATATGTATTTTCTTCAAATTATGCAGACATGTACAAAGTCTCAGAATTCTCTCGGAGATAAAGCTGCTCTGAACATCTACTTTCATTTCAAACAACATTTTTGTGCCGGACAGATTCTTATAGCTCTGGCATTTAGCTGGTATTGTGGGCAG
The DNA here is from genome assembly GCA_002293365.1 of Christensenella sp. UBA941. Lineage (GTDB taxonomy): Bacteria > Bacillota > Clostridia > Christensenellales > UBA941 > UBA941. Next base: position 5,910 of record DBDD01000037.1, read on the forward strand.
TTCATCCGTTAACTTGAAATCAAAGCCATTGCTATGGATTTCCACCGTCTTCGCAACTCCAAATACCGATTTGAAGCCGACACCTTTCTCGCCAATAGAAAAATTTTCTCCTGATTGCATTTGTTTTTTTGTAGATTCACCGATGGCTGTTAGCGCGCGAACGTTGGCTTTGCTAAATCCCGTTTCGTTATAAGATATTGCTAAGAAGTTATCGTTTTTCAAAAGCGTAAATTCAGGAATAATGCCTCGGGCGTATTCACAGTCATCCGCGTTTTGAAGGAGCTCGCTTAAAAAACGGTTTCTGTCCGTTCCGGCTTCGGCGATTGCACGCACATAGTTCGCATAAGCTCTATCACTGAAGGCTCGCCTTAAGCTTTGACGAACACCCCTTAGAAGTCTCAAATACTCGCTATTATCCAGCGTGTCATCATCATCAAAGCTGTTGAGTTGCTCTGATGCCTGACTGATTATTAGCGACGCAGAAAACGTCTTTCTAGGATCAAAATCTTGAAAGGCAGACAAAGTGCTGAACGATCCGAGTTCCGCGCCTTTAGCCAGCGCAACGCCGTTATCGGCGGCAATAGCGAAGTCTCTTTTGCATTCAACTGCGAAGAAATTAAACGCCACGCTATCCATGTATGCTTCAAAAATCTTAGATAGATCAGCATCATGAACAAGGCTCTGAATCCTTTTGCTTATTTCAGGAGATAGACGCTCTATGTTTTCATCAATGTGGAAAGGGGGCTTTTTATTCGCTCTAATGGACATTCGCGCAACCTGTAAAAACGCTCTTTCCAGCTTAGGATACTTGGTAATAATTGATAGCTGATTTGATGAAAGGATAATCGGCGAACCTGCCTCGGATAGAAGCAACGCATAGTCGATATTCCTGCCATTTTTCTCAAGCCAAGAGATTATTTCTTCGAACGATGAGTTGTCCCGCAAGCCTTTTCGAAAAAGCTTCGTAATAACATCCTCAATAATATCACAACCATACAGCTTCATATCAACCGATGCTGGCGGAATAAAGAGATCAAGCTTTTCTCCAAGTAACATATACACTTCAACCGGATCGTCTATCAACTCGTTATTTCCGAACGCAATTATACCATCTGCGCATACAAATCTATTATTCTCGGTATAGAATACCCTTTCTTTATATACATCGCTGCCTCGCAATCCGTCTATGCGCAGACACTCGACTTTTTCACCATCGCGTTGAAAAAAGTAGCTGTTGTTCGGCGGAATATATCGAACAATATCTTGCTTGACTAGTGACGCCAGATCGATATATACGGCTTTAACAAAATCTGACAGGCGCTCGATAGTGTATTCAAACCATTCGTTCTTTTCCTGCGGATCGACATATTCGCGAGAACCATGAAGCTTAAAAGGAACATGGAGAATCAATGGAGCGCTGATTTTTACTTGCGTCGGTAAAAATGAATACAAGATACCCTTGGATATTGGCATACCATCTTTGGTAATGGGAAACACAGCCGAAATATTATGTAGTTTTTCCTTTAAACGAGTATTTGCACCATAGCGCGATAAACACGCAGATTCCCCATATAAAACGGGCATCGTATAGCGAAAGCATTTTATTTCCTCCGTATACGGCGATACTTCATATGTACTATCGTGGAATTGCATGTCAACTGACAAAACCGCTTCTTGATCCAGAAGCAAATTTCCATGTTTTTGAGGAATGCCGCGTTGAACATCGAATTCAATATAGCGATAGCCGTCGAAGTACATTTTCAGATGCGTAAGCTTATTTAAAAACAGTATAGGGTTTTTGCAAAGTAGAGCATCCTTATTTTTGTATTCCTTCACCAGCTCCACAAAGATATTTTTACAAGAGACAGCAGGCATCTGAAGCTCGAGCATTGTTCCCTTAACAGGTTTGAAATTTTTATATCTCGCAACAGGAACAATGAAATTCTCTTTCGTAAACTCAAAGGAAAACATTCCGCTTTGTATAAGAACCTTATCCGCTATACCGAAGACGGATTTAAATCCAATGCCCTTTTCCCCAATCTCGACCTTATCTGCAGATATACTTTTTGACGCCTCGGCAATGCCTGTGATTGCGAAAACATTCTCCGGAGTAAAACCTTTCTCATTATAAGTAAAGATTATACGGCCCGGCTCTTTATTGTATTCGAATTTAACTTCGAGGTGACAGTCATTGCGATCCACATAATCGCAATCATCAACATTCTGAATCAATTCATATACAAACCGAAGCTTATTTGAATAAATGCTGTTTCCGCCAACTCCAAGAAGCTCCTCCAGAATAGAAACAAAATTTGCGCCCGTCATTCGCATCGCAAGTAAATTTGTCCTGCGGAAGTTGGCTAACAGCTCAATAAAGAGGCGGTGCTCGTCAACGGTACTTAACTCGTTGGGGCTCACTTTTTGAAGAGTATTCCGGAGCTCATATATCTGATCCATAGTAAGACTTCCAGAGAATCTTCGGACTATCTCATGAATTTTTCCCAATATTCCACCTCAATGTCTAATATATTGCAAAATTATTTATTTTACCAGAATATTACAAGGTAACAACAGCTCATTGATTTCAGCTCGCAATAAGCGGTCATTTGGCCGTAATGACGCCATTAGCGATGAGCGTCGTATGAATATCGGCCATCGCGATCTGAGACTCTATCTCGGCCACTTTTTGTTCATGCTTTTGGGTAGCGTTTTCCAGCTCCGACCTCCGCATGGTTGCAATTCTCGCATCGGTCGCGTCCGCGATTTCACGCTCGAGAATAAGCTTCCTATTGCGAAAGTTATTATTGATGCTTTCAAGTTTGAAATTCGCCACCTGCTTAGTTGATTCTATATGCTTCTGCTTTTCCGCTTGCCAGATACCTACGTGCTGTACCTCCAGCGCAGTCCATTCGTCTCGTGTCACCCTTGCATCATATTGCACCGCAGATGCGGTCAAAATGTAATCCGGCAACTCTGCCGCGAGACGTTCATCCTGACACACGGCAACCAGCCGGAAATCGGAGCGTACGCCAACGTAATCCCAAGCATATATGGACATCGGATAGTCTCCCTTTGGGATTTCATCGGAAGTATACTCAAGATGAATATAGACGAGTTTATTCGCGGCAAAGTATGCTGCCGCCTGCTTAGCAAGCGGGTGCACCGATGTTATGAAAAACGAATTGCGATTCTTTTCAGCAATATCGGATTCGAATGTTATGCGGTGATTTGGTTCATGGCCCTTGAGATAAACCTCCCATTTTCGCCGCAAGCTGTTACGAACACCTGAAAGCTCACGAAAATCAGCAAGAAGGCCTATCCGCGCAAAAGCGTTTAACCTGAGCGTCTTCAATTGAGCTTCGCCTAAAATATACGATCCCTCACCTATGCGTCGATTAAGATACATTGTAACCAAATGCTGGATACCACGCGGGGTAAGGAATGGACTCTCCGCCTCCTGAATTTCTTTTGATATCGTATAGTTGGACAAATCAAAGCCGAATAGTTCCTTTTCTTCGCTCTCTAGGCGGTTCATCTCCTGAGCTTTGCGTACTTCGTTATCTGCCATCTGCTCCAGCTTCTCACGGCGCTCTTCGTCACTAAGCTCTGTGTCCATTGCTATCAGTTCAATCTGCCGGCCAATCTCACCCAAAATCTCTTCACACTCACCGATACTATTTTCGAATACACCGATTCTCGAGAGGCATCGATCATAAATATCCGCGTCTACCGTACCGCTTGTGATGACGTTATAAATATTGACTGTCTCGCTCATTTGACCGCGCCGGTCTATACGGCCTATGCGCTGCTCTATGCGCATAGGATTCCAGGGTAGGTCGTAGTTTATCATGGTGTCGCAAAATTGATAGTCTAAGCCTTCTGAACCAACCTCGGTAAACAATAGAATGTCTATCGCTTCTTTATTCTCCTTCGGCAATTCAAATCGCTCCCGTAGGTTTAGACGTTGCTCACTCGAGACGCTACCATCAATCTGTTCAACGCGCATACCGTTTTCTTTCAATTTTCGCCTTACATATGCCAACGTGTAGCGGAATGTACTGAATAAAATTATCTTGATATTAACCGCCTTTTGCTTTTCCTTTATTATTTCGAGTACGCCGTCGAATTTAGGATCGGCTTCTGGAAGCGCGTCTGCAAGCTCCAATACACGCTCGGCTAGCGCCTTAAACGTGGGTATATCCACGTTTTTGAATTCACTATGATCCAGTTCCAAATCAGGATCGTCGGACAATTGATCAAAACGTCGCCCAATCAGCCCGCGAATGTGCGGAGCTAGGCCGAATATACAACTGGCAGCTTGTCTGCGTATAGTTGACATCATAAACTTAACGCCCTTCCCTCCGTGGAGCTTCGATAAAGCTGCTACCTCGAACATGAGCAGGGCATCATGTAATTCTTGCTGAGCGGAAGTAAAGTCGCTTTCCAGCGTATATGTTCTCCGAATACAAAAATCTTGGATGTCTTTTCGTCGCGTACGGTTCAGCATAGTATTGAAGCTATGGAGGGATTCAATATCAGTAATCAGTTGTACCCGATCCTCGCGGGAGATGTTATCTTGCTTAAGAATGCCCTTTATCTTTGAATAAAGCGGGTTGTGGGCCATAACATTTTCACCCCACTGGGTCGTAAGTACGTTTTCCAGCATACCTAGCGCGTCCTGACGCCAATTTCCCTTTGCACCGCGAACAATATGAGAACATTGCGAGATAAAGGTATTCGGCCGCGCCATCATGTTGAAACTTTTCTTATCGATAACTACGTCCGGACGCAGAAGATTTAACAACGTATACAAATCATCGTCGCTCGTTTGGAGTGGCGTAGCGGTTAGCATAACGACAGCATCGGCGTGCTCGCAGAAATAGCGGACACATTTATATGCGAAGGCCTTGTCTTTTTCCATACTTCCGTTACGAAGATGATGCGCCTCGTCGACTATAATCAAATCAAAATGCGGCGCAGGATCGAGATCGACGAGTCCGAATGCTTTTTTACCCCGCCGCTTTTCCTCGCCTTGATACGTACGGCTGTCAAGGATGGAATAAGGTACAATCGATTTCCCGAATCTTGCAGGCCACTCGCCGTCACGATTCGTATCCGATATTATCTGGCGAAGAGTTGCGCCGTCTAATGGCAAGAATTCTTCATCGAAGCGCTTCATCTCTTCTTCCCATTTCCGATCGGCGACCAACGGCTTCGGGCATATTATCATAACGTTTTCAAGATCGCCTCGCGCCTGTAGCTCTTTAATAATAAGCCCAGCCTCTATAGTCTTGCCCACACCAACGCTATCCGCGACCAGAATCCTCGGCTCGTCCGATTTTATGAGTTTAAGCGCCGGTCGGAATTGATATGGAACAAAGTCGATGCGCGCGGAGTTAAGGGAATACAAATTACCCGAAGATGGATTGTTTATCTGGTAAGCGGATAAATAGCTGCGGAGCGTATCGGTATCCACCCATTCGTATTCTGGGAAATCGTCGACCGGCGCGATCTGACCTTCATAGTACGTTTTTAGAGAGCCGTCGACAAACACTTCGTATTTTATCGTGTTGCCAAGCGCTGAAACGGAAAACACCATACCCTTGATATCCGGGCTCCCCACAATATATACGAGAGACTTTTCTAATATACTGCCTGCGGATGCTTGCTTTTCCTCTCTTTTAGGCTCTTTTAGCGTTACGGCGCTCATTGCGGATACAGGCGACTCAACTTCACGATAGAACTCGTCGAGCGCCATGACGTAATCATCACATCCCATTTGAAGAAAAAAGCGGGAGAGCGTCTTAATATCGAATAAGATCATGTCCTTGCCCGGCAGTTCAGCGCTGCAATGCGCCCAATTATTACGAACCCCCATCACGTCTCTAAGACACTCGCGTTCACTTATCGGCAGGAAAGCGTAACCGCGCATTGTATACCAGGACTTGTCCGCAATTCGTAATAAGGCGGCAAGGTCAAAGTCCGCAAGCTTAGAATACTTATTACGGAGCGCCAGTTCTCGCTGATTGAATTTGAGATTGCCAATGACGCATTCGTCCCACCAATCCTCGCCGGATTTTGGGAGCATATCTCCCAGCCACAAAGCAAGCGATTTCGCAGCTTTATAAAGGTAATCGTTCATCTTGCTGATGATTATTCCGTCCATGTATAAGCATCCTCTTTGCTGCGTAGTTTTTGCGTCGGCGATAAAGAAGCTTCCGCGAAGGAGTACGACAAAGTCTTTTAGTATCGTTGATTTTGTACTTGCATCCCTCAAGTTTCGTACTAATTGCTATAAGTATATCGCAGTTTTATTTGCTTTTCAATCTCGTGGAAACAATAACCATCATACGGTATATATAATCGCATTGATGACTCTCCGTGGAATACCAAAGCGATAAACTCATACCGCCAAAGGCGGCGTTATGGGGCGAAGCCCTGGTGCCGAGTTTCCAAACCCAGTGGTTTACTTCGATAAGCAACGCCTGAAGAAAGCGTAACATTATTAAGAAGGGTAACTGCGTATGGCATACCTATCGACATCGTAATAGCAGAATTATATCCCGACTTTTACTAGCGAAAATCTTTCGCCGCTTGCGCTTACTCCGCAGGCAGCTTATTAACCACGAGACATGCTGCTATGTTCTGCAAGGAACAGCTTCCTTAATGAATAATCATGCTATCTGACCCTATGGCGAGTCCAGCACCGTAACTTGTAAGCCTGAAGTGGCCGCTGTAGCCAACGTTTCACCGAAGGCCGCGTGCATCCTAGCGCTTCCGCGGCGCATAACGCCAGTGTTCCGCGGCGCATAACGCCAGTGTACCATTGTTGACTGGTATTTGCGTTTTTGTTATAGTTGTTGCCAACAAAACTAAGGATGACGGAAATGAGAACCATAAACCTCGAACACATAAACGCTCTGCTGAATTTAGTGAACAGCGGGCCGTATTTTCGGCTGCTGGGTATGAAGGTGTTGGAGCTTGCGCCCGGCTGCTCCAAGGTTGAACTCGACCTCGACCGAAAGCATCTTAATCCGTTCGGCGCCGTTCACGGCGGCGTCTATTCCTCCTTAATCGACACCGCCGCTTATTGGGCCGCCTACTGCGAACTGGATGAGGGCGTCGGATACACCTCATTGGACGTTTCGATCAGCAACCTGGCTATGGCAAAGACGGGTAAGCTAATCGCCTTCGGCGCGTCGATTAAAATCGGCAGGAGTATTTGCTTGTGTGAAGCTACTGTAAAAGATAGTAGCGGCGCTGCTCTTGCCCACGGGACGTCCAAGCTTATGATTCTAGACGGCAAGCAGTCGATAAATCACGCTATAGAGGCTATGGGGTATCCGGTATTGCCTCCTAAGTTTATATCCTAAACGCTGTCTCCGGCGCTTGATAAATAGCCGCCGCGACGATTAAATTCCCCAAACCCACCCTCGAAGGTTAATATCCGGCGTCTGGTAGTAACATTCAGCAACATCGAGTGTTGAATATAATCTGTACCCATGTAACACTCTCCGGGCCTAACATTTATATATTGCCTGCGGCCCCGGCAGGCGGTCGAAGTCTGCTTAGCCCGCAGTAAGCTGACGCCACGCCTATTATCCTTCTACCTGCTCATATTATGGATGTTCAATCAACTCTACAGTCCAGTTGATTCCTTGGAGCTTTGTGTCGAGCTCCCGATATTCTTTACTTAGCTTGTCTATTGTAGCTTGCAGGCTCTTGGCGTCTATGCAGCGCACAAACTTAATCTCACTCTGATTGTATCTGTCCTGCTTAATTGTGGCGCTTTCGTAGATCAGCCTGTACGCGCGAATTTTTCCGCCCAAGCAATCCCGGCGCGCAATCGCCTCGGAGACTGTGGTTTCACCTTCAAATATTGCCTTGCTGTTGGTGTCGTTAATACTCTCCACGAGCCATTGTAACCGCTGCATTTTCTCTTCAAACAGCTCTATCAGATCATTGGGATTTTCAGCGGGCGCGTCGCCTTCCTGAACCTTGACGTTGCTCTTAATACGCTCGATAATCTGACCGTTGAGTTTTCGCAGTTCAGCCCGCTCAATCAATGCCTCTGCAAGTTTCGTAATAATCCCTCCTTAATGCGCTTTGCCAGAGTGACGCTCGGTTTCCGCGCCAAAGCTGAAAGCCTATCCACATGTTTCCATATTTGCCAAGTGTTTATATTATCATAAATATTATCGTTGTAAATGTCAAACTAAAAAGGCTATCCAATCCGCAATAGAAATCCGCCCCGAAATATGGTATTCTATGTAATAAATGCAACGATATGAACAATATTCCAAGCGATTCGGCAAGTGAGATATACATGCTGCCGGTTGTTTCAAGATAGCACAGCGAGGTGAACGGCTATACCCTTTTCCATTATACGAAACGATATAACGAAACTCAAAGTGGACGCCATCGTCAACGCCGCGAACACGTCGCTACAAATGGGCGGCGGCGTCTGCGGCGCTATTTTTTCCGCAGCCGGCGCGGACTCTCTGCAAGCAGCCTGTGAAAACCTCGGCCCAATTAAAACCGGCGAGGCTGTTATCACAAATGGATTTAAGCTGCCCGCGAAATACATCATCCACGCGGCGGGGCCTGTATACCGTGACGGCAAGCATGGCGAGGAAGCGCTTTTGCGAAACTGCTACACAAACGCTCTCAACCTTGCGGTAAAGCATAACTGCGAGAGTATAGCCTTTCCGCTCATCTCCAGCGGCATCTTCGGCTATCCAAAGGCCGAGGCGCTCCGCGTCGCTACCGCCGCCATCCGCGACTTTCTTAGCGAGCACGACATCGACGTTTCGCTGGTGGTATACGATAAGGCGGCGTTCGCACTCAGCGAGGAGCTACTTGGCAATGTTGAGAGCTATATAGATGAGCACTATGTCGATGCGCGGGAGTCCTTCTATTGCCGAAGAAAGCTCTTGAGCGTCGAGATGGACGCGCTGGCTGAACGAAGCTTTATGGGCGCTATTGCTCCCCCAAGGCCAAGCGACGAGACTGCCGTCATCAAAAAAACGCGCTCGTCAGCTCCGCAGGCTCCGGCTGGCGCGGCGCATCTCGCGGAGGCGAAACTGGCGGATATGGTCGGCAATTTGGACGAACCCTTCACCGCGACGCTGCTCAGACTTATAGACGCTACCGGCAAGAAAGACGCGGAGATATACCGGCGCGCCAACATAGACCGCCGGCTATTCTCAAAGATACGAAGCAATGCGCACTACGCGCCGTCTAAGCCGACCGTCTTGGCCTTTGCCGTCGCGCTGGAGCTTTCCATTGACCAAACGGAGGATTTGCTAGAACGGGCGGGGTTCGCTCTGTCGCATAGCCGGAAGTTCGATGTTATCGTCGAGTATTTCATCACGAGCCGCAGGTTCGACATATTCGAGATTAACGAGGTATTGTTCAGCTATGATCAGCAGTTGCTGGGAGGGTGAGCATTTAAGCGCGTTTTAAGACTATCAATGCAGCTCTATCTGTAGCGTGACGATATTGCGAGCCGATGCGGTTATTGCGGCTTCGAACATTTTAATACGAAGGGACGAATAATATGAGCAAGCTAAACGTGGACCAAAAGAACATACGGGACTTATTGACTGACAAATCCGCCAATTTTCTAATTCCCGATTATCAGCGCCCGTATGCGTGGGAAGAGACTGAATGCCAAACGCTTTGGGATGATATTTTTGGTTTTGCTTTTCCCGACAACAATAAAGACCTTTTCAAACCAACTGACGAATATTTCTTGGGCGCTATTGTTACATACAAAAATGACAAGACGCAATC
>DBDD01000037.1:15734-16661 GCA_002293365.1 Christensenella sp. UBA941
GAGCATATGGCCGACCAGCCGTCCAAGGACATGCGGAAGAATATTTCGCAATGTATTTGGAGAACCGACGAGTTTGGCAATGCCGATATGACAAACCTAAAAATCGATTCCGAGGTCGCGACAGACGAAGAGAAAGAGGAGTTTTTATCCATCCTAAGAAACGGCGCTTCAGTGAAGATAACGCAGAGCAATTATGCAAAAAACTATCGCTTCTTTGAAACTAAGATTACTGGTTTCATTGGAGAATATCCATCCTACTTCGCTTATTTACCGGCTCGGATACTTAACAACTGCATATTGCTGCCTATCGAAGCCGACTCACAGGATACGGCGCTCAGAATCTTTTCAACGCTCAATAACCGAGGATTGCCTCTTGCGGACGCGGATATTTTTAAAGCGCAATTCTATAAATATTACGAGAAGAAAAAGGGGAAGGATGATTTCATAGCCAAATGGAAGGGCTTGGCTACAAAAACGGACAAGATATTTCATCCCATCTATGGCACGCCGATGGATGAGCTGTTTACTAAGTATATGTATTTCATCCGCGCTTCCGAAGGCATTAAATACTCCACGACGGAAGCATTACGCAAGTTTTATGAGCATGATAAATATCGCAGGCTCCTAAAAGACCATACGATAGACGATTTAACGAGACTGCTCGATTTTTGGGAATACATTTTTGATGAGGATCAGAGCCATTTTTCGGAAGACGTATTACAAAAGTTATTTGTTCTTAAATATGCTCCAAATGGTATGTGGGAATATGTTACGTCCGTATATTTTCTTGCATACAGGGACGCTAACGACGCTTTGGATAATTCCGATTTTGCTGCTTTCCTTTCTAAGATAACCGCGTTTATATTCGCGTACGCGCTTACGAATCCCGGCGTGAATGCGCTGCGCACGCCAATATATGCGGAGATG
>DBDD01000017.1 GCA_002293365.1 Christensenella sp. UBA941
GGCTGTCGATGTATCTAAGCGAGCAGCAGTAGCAATGTTGGCGTTAGAAATATGGGCGTATCATGACTGGAGGGGGTATGAAGGAAAGCAGATTGTTTAAAATAGTGTATCATTTGATAAACAAAGGCCATGCTACCGCCCCGAATTGGCTGATATTGAGCAATAATATCACCGAAGAAAAAACCTGACGCATGGTGTCGGGTTTTTTTCGTTAAAATCAAAATAATCAATAAAGAAAGAGATGGTGTGAAATATGAAAGATATTCTTGATTTTCTCGAAGTAAATGTGAACGGAAAAACCTTGTACACAAAAGAATTGGTCTATGAACTTGAAAACGGTGCTTTAGAGGGCGTCTATTCAGACCAAATCTCTTTTTCCAACCTCAAATATTCCAAAAGCGGATTTCAGTTGGATATGTTTATTGTATCCAACGAAAAAATATGGGTAATGAATAATGGACAGCGTGAAGCGCTAAGAAAAGATTTCAGCGGCGTTTCTCTATTTCGCTTTGAACTTGCTAAACGCAAAAGCACAGATAGCGTTACAGGTATTTTCCGCTTTATCTCCGCTTCGGGGAAAGATGTTGCGGCAGAGGCTATTATAAGCAGTATCAATGATGTTCGGCTTGATAAAGGTGTATTACGGCTGAAAGAAGAACAGGTATTATACCGTGATCAGCCCGTTCAAGATGGCCGCTTTAAACCTGTTGCGTTTAGGTCGGATCAGCGCTTTTTTATTGAGGACGGCAAGCTGCATTATGAATATGATGGCAACAGCTTCGATGTAGATACAGCGTCAATGCAACGCAAAGCATCTTCGGACAATTTTCCGCCGTTCATTTCGATGGAAAGGTAGGTTTTTATTTTAGCAGAGGCGCTTCGGGTCAATGTGACCCGAAGCGTGAAAACCTCGCTTTAGCGCTTATTTTATGTCTCCGAAAACGGGAATTCCGTCTTCTATTATAACGTTACTCCACGATGTTGAAGCTAATACCAATCGTGTGGCGGGCTCCGTCTTTCAGGATAAACTGTACTTCAAACCCATAAAACCCTGGAGCCGCCGGCGTGAAGGTAACCGTGCCGTCCTCAGTCAGTTCGCCGGGAGAGATAGTTGCCGCATCGGCATTGCTCACTGTAATGACGGCGCGCTCGGCGCTCTCTCCTAAAAGAATATCCTGGGTAACGCTTTCACCAAGCTTTACATCTGTTTTTCCTGGAGAGTTCGTTTCCCCAAGTCCGTAATCAAGACAGGAAAACGCCCATAGGCCTTCCCCGATTTCCCTTGTTTTCAGTTTACCCGATACAATAGCTCCCGCATCAATTTGTACGGTATAATCTTCGTTGGCTTGCAGTTGCTTCCCCAACCAGACCCTAACCTCCGTACCGCTTTTCCAGTTGGCAAATGCAAGCGTTTCCGCGTCCGGCTTTACGAATTCGATTTTTTCGGCATCCGATATATCGCACTGAAAGAATACTTCTCCTTTTCCATCATATACGGTTAAGGCTCCGGTTCCAGCGCGAACATCTTCCCGCTTGAAGAGCATATTGAGATTTTCAAAGCCCGCGCAGGTTTCTCCATTTGGATCAAAAATAGCCTGTCCAATGGAATCCTCCGGCAAGGCCGCGTTCGTGCCGCGTACATCGGACTCATTCCACGGATAAACGGTGGTTAGATAAAAAGAGCTGCCGCCGTTTTCGAAATCCAGATTGCCGCCGTCGGGAGCGGTGAAAAAGACGCTGTCGATCTGGAAATTATGCAGAAGCGTTTGGGCGGTGCTGTTTAGTACGTTATAAATTAAATCCTCCGCGTCGGATACGCGATAGTCGTCCTTCTGATTTCTCGGCGGAGCGGTATAAATGGCGCTCTTTTCGGCAAACGCGACGGTCAGGCTTTTTCCATCGTCTCCCGAGGACACCGGGTTTTCAAGCGTCAAATCCCAGCCGGTTTCCTTTGCCAGCGCGGCAAGGAGCGCATCTGGCGCAGCTTCTCCATCGTAGGGGACTTCTTTTAAATTTTCCGAAAGGCCGATTAGTAGCTTCTTACTCTCGTTCTCTTGCGATAGAACAGCGGCTGAGGATACGTTCGATTCCGCGGCTTCTGTTCCGGCAGACGGTTTTGCTGAAGCGCCGCCGGCTATAAGTAGCAGCGACAGCAGTATGCCCGAAATGGTGCAAATTCGTTTTTTCATTATTGAATACTTCCTTCCATTTTATATTTTTCACATTTTATATTTTTACGTTGATCCATTTATATTTTTAGGCGATTATAAATAAACGCTTGCCTAAATTATCCATTTACTCACTCGGCATAGTGTTGTATAAGGAAGCATTATACGTAAGTTGCGTGAGTGATTTTATACTACCATTTTTATAAGGGGAAAGGCTGAACCTTAACAACTTTTAAGGTTGGGCGCTTTTTGAGTTTCCTCATCCGGTATGATAATATAATTGCAAAACTATTTGTCAGGCGTTGGGTTTGATGCGACTATATATTTGCGGCATTCAAAATATCTCAATTATGGACGGGCTGTCGCTTGTGACTGCCGGCCGGCGAGAACGCATTCATAGGTTCGTTCGCGCGGCAGACAAACAACGCTGCCTTGTAGCCGGCCTTCTGTTGCGGCGGTTTTTTGGCGTTAAAAGCGAAGATACGCTGGCTTATGGCGACAAAGGAAAGCCCTATTTCAAATTGGGCGGGCCGCGTTTTAATCTTTCGCACTCTGGCGATTACGTTGTGCTGGCTACCGCCGCAAGCGAAGTGGGCGTGGATGTGGAAAAAATAGAGCCGTACCCGGACGCGCTCGCGCAGCGTTGTTTTACGCCGCCGGAATACGCATGGTTGAAACGTCAGGACGGTATGGAGGCTTTCTATCGCCTATGGACCGCCAAGGAAAGCGTCATGAAGGGCGCCGGTCTGGGTTTGTCCATGCCGCCCGAGAGCTTCAGCGTGCTGCCGTTGGAGCGGGGTGCGCACAAGATAGGCGGCGACATCTGGTTTTTCCATTGGCTGCCCTTAGACGGACATATTGTGTGCCGGGCCGTAAGCGGCGCGGAAGAGGCGACCGAGGTAATTTATGTGCAGGCGGATGAACTTATGAAGCCGCCCACAGCGAACAACAAATAGACCATGTTGGGAGTGTAATCATCTCTGTG
>DBDD01000280.1 GCA_002293365.1 Christensenella sp. UBA941
GGTTCCGCAGCGGGAGCGGGAGCAGCAGGAGCGGGAGCGGCCGCAGGAACGACTTGATCCGCGGCGCAGCCGATCATGCTGAGAACCATAAGCATAACGACGATCAGGATTGTGACTTTTTTCATTTGAGTTTCTCCTTTCGAATGTGTGTGCTATATGCTAACTTTTCAGTGTAGCCGTATCTAAGTGCCGGAGGAGAGGCGCTTTGCCTTACTCCGACTGCGTTTCTTTGCCTTAGCGCGGGAGCTTATAGCCTGCGTTGCGCTCCCTTTGCACGGCGTAAGAGCGGATTATATCCTCTACCGATTCCGAGATTCCCTTTTGCTTTGCGTCCGCAGCCGCGCGCGTAACGGATATGAGCTCGCTCGTATCCAAGAAGCGCGTAGCGTCCAGCAGCCCTTCCTGCTCGTACTCCGGTATCGCGAGGAAGCCGTATTTATCCGCGAATACGAGATCTCCCGGATTGATTGTTGTGCCGTACATATTCAGCGAGACGCCCCAGCGCACGGCATAGCAGTACGCATGACCGACGCAATAGCGCCTGCCCAGCATCTTGAAGCCCACCTTTTCCGATTCCGAAACGTCGCGGACATTGCCGTCGGAAATACCGCCTACTACGTCCAGCGCGGCATACACGTAGGACATGACCTCGCCAAAGTAAGCGCCTTTGAAGTTGGGCGCGTCCAGATCCTGCGTAAGGACGATCTTTGGGCCGGGCACGCTGGCGACGTAGCGAAGGAACTCCGCCATGTTGCCGCTGTTCGCCGCTTGGGCTTCCTTATCGGAACAAGCGTATTGCATGGTAATCGCATATCCGCCCACCGTCCCTAATTGAGGCGAAAAGTCGGTTATTTCTTCGTAGTTCTGGTTGCATTCCAGGCGATCGCGCTTGGTGAGCTTCTCCCAGCCATTGTAGATACTGGGGGTATTCCACCGGGTGAGTTCGAGAATTTCGGTTCTATCGAGTTTACCCATTCTTTTCTGTTCCTCCCGTTTTACATGTTATAGTTGTACTTGCCCTCCACGGCGTGGACGAAGTTTACAAGGAACTCGTTGTACGGAGTGGCGATGCCTTTTTCCGCGCCCTTCTTTACGATAATGCCGTTCATCTTATCGATTTCCGTCAGGCGCTTCTTGTTCATGTCTTGCCACATGGAAGTATGATGATCCGGCGCCAGCGTTACGGACGCCGCGTTTACCTTGTCGAGGAACTGCTGTTGTGTAAAGGGCATGCCGCAAGCTATGGCTACCTCTACGCCTTCATGAAGAATCATCTTCCAAAGGATCGTAGCGTACTTGTCGTCGGACATGAATTTTGTGGGGATATCCAGCGCGGCGGTCAGCGCGTTAAACGCCACGTTCCTAAGCAGCTTTTCCCAAATCATTTCCAGCACTTCGTTGAAAGGGCACGCGAAAGCGTCCAGGCCGCTTTCCGTCAGCACCTTCGCGATACGCTCCGCTTGGGCAAGATCTGCTCCCAGCGGGCCGATATGCGAATCCTTACCGCCGTTGTCGTTGACAAATCCGGGTTCGATAATGGCGGCGGCCCGGCCCGTTGTGCCCATAATTACGCGCTCGCGCGGGATGTATTTCAGAATATCCTCGTCGTTGCCGTAGCCGTTTTGCAGCGAAAGCACTATCGAGTCATCGCCGAAGAGCTCCAAGTTTTTCGCAATAGCGTCGCCTGTTTGGGTCGATTTAACAAACACTATAACGAGTTCCGCCCCTTTTGCGTCCGCGGGGTTCGTCGTCGCCTTCAGGCGAACGGTGCTGACCTCGCCGTTTATCCGCATGCGCAGGCCGTCTTTGTTGACGGCGTCCATATGCTCCTTATAAATATCTACTAAGGTCACGTCGTTTTTTGGTGCGAGATAGCCGCCGAACAAGGAACCCATAGCGCCCGCGCCCAAGATCGCAATTTTCATTTTATCCTCCTGCTGTATTATTTTGATAAAATCGTTTTGCCGTCAGTTTTCGTCATGTACCTTAAGCATAATTTTCATATCCTTCTCGGGATTAAACAGCGCTTGGAAAGCGTCGTCGATCCTTTCGAGCGGATACTCGTCCGTTACCATCATCTTCAGGTTCACTTTGCCTTCCTGTAAAAGCTTCATGCCGATATCCCAGTGCTCGACAAAATAGCCAATAGAGCAATTGATCTTTATTCCGCTTATCGTCAGCGCGAACTGATCGACCTCTAGGGGTTCGTGCATCTGGCCCATCCATACTACGACGCCGCCCTTGGCAACCAGCTTCACCGAGGCCTGGACGCACTGCTTCGCGCCCGCCGCTTCGAGTACGACGTCGAAGCCCTTGCGCGGGAATTCCTTTACGATTTCTTCCACCTCTTCTTGTGTGGAAACGACTGTAGCGCCGCCGAGCTCCTCGACCTTGCTGCGGCGGAAGGGGGATCTCTCCCAAACCACGATGCGCCCGGGCTTTAGCATCTTCAGGTATTGGAACATCAGAAGACCGATGGAGCCCGCCCCGGAGATAAGCACGTTATCCCCTTCTTTGATATTGCCTTCCTGCACCGCATGGATGGACGCCGCAAGAGGCTCCAATACCGCCGCTTCGCTAAGCGACGTGGAGTCGTCCAGCGGGAATACCATAAAATCGTCAACCAGGGTAAAGTCTGCATACGCGCCGTCATTATTCTTCAGGCCGATCGTATCGACGATATGATCCGGGCACAGCGAAATTCGGTCTTCATTGCACCACGGACATTTGAAGCACACGCTGCACGGGCGGATTGCGACGCGCTGACCGATTTTGCAGTTTGTAACGTTTTCGCCGATTGCCTCCACCCAGCCGGAAAACTCGTGGCCCATAACCGTACCCGGAGGAAACGACAGCGTGCGGTACGCGGAAAGATCGCTGCCGCAAATGCCGCAATACGCAACTTTGATAAGCACCTTGTTGCCGGAAGCCTTGGGAATCGGACGGTCTTCAAATTCCAGTTTGCCTATGTCTTTTAAAACTACAGCTCTCATCATTGCACCCCTAATTCTAAAGTTTATTTCGCTCAGTACTCCACAGCGCTCTTGGCCGCTTCGACGATATCCTCTATCTGCGGCAGTACATGGGTTTCGAGCGTTTTATTGTAGGGCATCGGCAGGAACTTGCTGCCTACGCGCTGCGGCGGCGCGTCGAGATACGAGAAGCATTCCTTCGCAACGGCCGCGACGATTTCTCCGCCGATTCCGTACATCGTCGGAGCTTCATGTGTAACTAAGATACGGCCCGTCTTTTTGACCGAATCAAATATGAGCTCCTTGTCGTAGGGCACGATCGTGCGCATATCGATTACCTCGGCGCTTATGCCCATCTGCTCCAACGTTTCGGCGGCCTTGAGCGATTTCGTAACGTTCATGGCGGTGGCGACGATGGTTATATCCGTACCGGCTCTACGAATAACGCCCTTGCCTATCGGCACTATGTAATCGGGGTCTTCCGGCACTTCGCCTTTGTCGAAGTACATCGCCTTGTGCTCGATAAACGCGATCGGATTGTAATCGTTGATGGCGGCTTTCAGCAGCCCCTTCGCGTCGGCGGGGGTCGCCGGCATGACTACCTTGAGCCCCGGGATGTTCGAGAACATCGCTTCAAGGCATTGGGAGTGCTGCGCGCCGTTTTGACGGCCGCCGCCGCCGGGTAGGCGGAATACCACCGGCACCGTGCCTTGCGCGCCGTACATAAAGCGATACTTCGCCGCGGAGTTTATCACATGGTCGATACCCAACAGGGAGAAATCCGCGTACATAAATTCCGCGATAGCCTTTACGCCTGTAATTGCCGCGCCGTACGCGATTGCGGGAATGGCGTTTTCCGAAATCGGCGTATCGATAATCCTGTTGGGAAAATCCTTGTATAGTCCTGTTGTAACGGCAAAAGCGCCGCCGCGAATCCCGATATCCTCGCCCAACATAAACAGGGTGGGATCCTTCGTCATTTCTTCACGGATTGCCAGCCGGATGGCTTCGGCATACGTCATGACAGCCAACTGACGTCACCTCCCTCAGGAATATAGTAGGTTTCTGCATACATGTCTTCGATGCTCGGCTGTTCCGAATTCATAGCAAACTCGTTGGCGTCCTCTATGATCTGCTTTGCCTGAGCCTCCATCTCGCGAAGGTCGCTTTCGCCGCAGAGCCCGTTGGAGAGCAGCCATTGCGAGTATATCTTTATGGGATCCATTGTATCGCGGGCTTGCTTCTCGTCGTCAGGATTGCGATAGCGGGAAGTATCGTCCCCGACATAATGCCCGTACCAGCGATAGGCTTTAAGCTCTATAAGCGTAGGCCCGCCGCCGGTTCTCGCCTTTTCTACGGCTTTTCCGACTGCGTCCCTAACTTCCAATACGTTGCAGCCGTCTACTACAACGCCTTCCATGCCATAGGCCTTCGCGCGGATTGCAATACTCTCCGCCTTTACGCTATAGGTAACAGGCGTAGTAACAGCCCAACCGTTGTTGATGCAGATAAAGACGACCGGCAGGTTCATGATGGCCGCCATATTCATGCCCTCGTGGAAAGCGCCGTTATTGCTCGCGCCGTCTCCAAAGAACGAGGCCGTAACGTAATCCAGGCCTCGCAGCTTGCCCGAAAACGCGATGCCGCACGCGATAGGTACCTGCGCGCCGACGATACCCTGAGCGCCCAGCGCTCCGATGGACGCGTCGAAGATATGCATGGAGCCGGAACGGCCTTTGCACAAGCCGTCTTTTCGGGCCATCAGCTCCGCCACCATACGCCCGACGTCCGCGCCTTTGGCGATATTATGGCCGTGGCCGCGGTGATAGGTAACGAACTTGTCCCTCTCTTCGAGTGCAAAACACGCCCCAACTGCGCAGGCTTCTTCGCCTACGCTCAGATGCATCGCCCCTGTGGCGAGTGAATTTTGATAAAGAATCTTGATGTTCTCTTCAAAATCGCGGATCAAGACCATGCGCCGGTACATATCCAGCAGCGTATCTAATCCATACTTTTGAAGGTAAAACTCCTTTGTTTCCATATAAACCTCCTATTCCACCTCAAACATGAGCATAATTGGGGTTTTGAACGCAGAACTTGCCGCCGCTCACCTCGAGATATGTGCCGTTTATATACGATGCGGCTTCCGACGCCAGGAATACGACGCCCTTGGCGACGTCGTCCGGCATGCCAAAGCGCTGGGTCGCGATC
This sequence comes from Christensenella sp. UBA941, assembly GCA_002293365.1. Taxonomy (GTDB): domain Bacteria; phylum Bacillota; class Clostridia; order Christensenellales; family UBA941; genus UBA941. Next base: position 5,184 of record DBDD01000280.1, read on the forward strand.
TGAGCTTGAAGCTTGTCGCCTATTGTTTCAATCCTTTGGCGGTTCATGTTCGTGTCGATAATACCCGGGATATACGCGTTCACACGGATATCCATGCCGCTAAGCTCGGCGGCCATTACGCGGGTCAGCGCCATAACCGCCGCCTTTGCCGCCGAATACGCGCCCATGACGGCGGAAGGTATCAGGGTTACGAAGGACGCCGCGTTGATTATCGTTCCGCCGCGATTCATATACTTGGGCAGGTATTTTGCAGATAAAAAGACGGACTTAACGTCTACGCGCAGCTCCCTGTCCCAATCTTCCTCGTCCAGCTCGGCCAGCGGCGCGGTATGCCCTACGCCAGCGTTGTTAACATATATATCGATTTTTCCAAACGCGGCCGCCGCGTCTTCATAAACCTTGATCATCTGATCTTTGTCGGACACATCGGCGGTATATGCTTTTACTTCGCCAAACTCGGAAAGCGCTTCGGCGGCAAGAGCAACCTTGTCGCCTACTATGTCGACGGTAAAGCACTTGCAGCCCTCCTGTAAAAAGCGGCGCGCGATAGCGTAGCCTATGCCGTTCGGCGAAGCCGCGCCCGTTACGCCCACAATTTTTCCTTTCAGGTTGTAATCCATGGCGTCCTCCTTATTTCACAAGTTCTTTGCCAATTGTACCTTCAACCTTTTCGCCGTCACGCCGCTACCGAGCCAGAAAACCGCCGTCTACCGCCAGGATCAAGCCGCTGACAAAGGCCGAGTCGTCGCTTGCAAGAAACACCGCCGCTCCCTTGAGGTCGTCCGGGACGCCCCAGCGCCCTACCGGAATGCGCGGGGTAATGATCGCCTTGAGCCGATCCCCGTCGCCGGTTTGACGGTAGTACGCGTTCATCTGCGTATCCATGTAGCCCGGAGCTATGGCGTTCACACGTACCCCTCGTCCGGCCCACTCGTTGGAGAGCGTCTTCGTCAGTCCGGCAACGCCGCTTTTGCTGGCGGCGTAGGCCACATTGCTCATTCCGCCGATGAAGCTGTTCATGGACGCGATATTTATGATGCTGCCGCGGCCTTGCCCCAGCATGACGGACGCCGCCTTCTGGCAAAGGAAGAACGTGGCCGATAGGTTAATATTCAGCACGCTATCCCAATCTTCGGGCGGGAACGCTTCGCTGGGATGGCGGATATTGATGCCGGCGCAGTTTATAAGAATGTCCAAGCCGCCCAATGCTTTGACAGTTTCGTCGAAACAGCTGGCGATTTGCTCGCGCTCGGCCAAATCCACATGGAAAGCCCCGGCCGTCATGCCCGGACGCGATAGACGCCGCGCGGCGGCCTCCGTCTGGTCACTGCGATCCCAAATAGCCAGCGAAGCCCCCTGTTCGGCCAGCGCCTGAGCCATAGCAAAGCCCAAATCCCCCGCGCCGCCGGTAACAATGGCTTTTTTACCCGTCAGATCAAACATTTTTTCCTCCTTTAGCATTCGATGACTAATTCAATGATGGCTTCTGTCATGCCAAGGTGATGTTCCACCCTCTTCGCCGGCTTTTACAATCAGCTATCATAAGCTCATTTTACAGAGCTCCAGCGTCCGCACGTTCGTCAAACGTGGGCATAATTCGGATTCTGGACACAATACTTGCCGCCGCTTACTTCGAGATATGTGCCGTTTATATACGACGCGGCGTCCGAGGCTAAAAATACGACTCCCTTGGCTACGTCTTCGGGCAGGCCAAAGCGCTGCGTGGCTATTTGAGCCTGGAGCTGCGCGCCTATTGTCCGAATGCGCTCGTGGTTCATTTTCGTATCGATTACTCCCGGAATATACGCGTTTACGCGGATATCCGAGCCGCTCAATTCCGCGGCCATAACGCGGGTCAGAGCCATTACAGCGGCTTTTGACGCCGAATACGCGCCCATATCCGCTGTGGGCAGAAGGGTTACAAAGGACGCCGCGTTGATTATCGTACCGCCGCGCGCCATATATTTCGGCAGATACTTTGCGGTAAGGAAGATCGCCTTAACGTTTACCCGCATAATGCGATCCCACTCGTCTTCGCTCAGCTCGGCAAGCGGCGAATGATGATCGATACCCGCATTGTTTACATAGACGTCGATTTCGCCATACTCGGCGGCGACCGCGTCGTAGACCTTCGCCATTTGATCCTTGTCGGTTACGTCGGCGGTATACGCCTTTACCTCGCCAAACTCGGCGAGCGCTTCGGCTGCACGCTCGACTTTATCGCCAACGATATCGACGATAAAGCATTTGCAGCCTTCCTTTAAGAATTGCCTCGTGATAGCGTACCCTAAGCCGTTTTCATCCGCCGCGCCCGTTACGCCCACAACTTTACCCTTTAAGTTCATATCCATAGCGCCCCTCCTATAATTCATAGCTCTCCAGCTTATCTTTCAGGAACAAAAGTGCGCGCCCGACATAAGCGCCGTCAACCACGCGATGGTCTGCGCTGATGGTTACCTTCATACGGGGACGGATAGCTATGACGTCTCCGGGCAGCGCCACGACCTTCTTCTCTATCGAGCCTACCGCCATAATGCCGGTTTGAGGCGGATTTATGATGGCGGTAAACGAGGCTATGCCCAATGTGCCCATGCTAGAGATCGTAAACGTTCCGCCCTCCATTTGAGACAGCTCCAGCCGGTTCTCCAGCGCGCGTTTAACCAAGCCCTTCCGCTCAAGCGCCAGCGTCTCCATGTCCTTATTCAGCACATCGCGTACGACGGGCACAAACAGGCCGCGCTCGGTATCCACCGCGTAACCCATGTTGACGATTTCATTGAGCCGGATTTCGTCGCCGGTAAGGAAAGCGTTCAGCATAGGGTATTCGCGGAGCATCAAAGCGCAGGCTTTTATGATACAGTCGGATACCGAAACCGCCTTTCCGAGCTTACGGGCCTCTTGGCACATACCCAGCGCCTTGCCCATGTCTATCTCCATATCCACGGTAAGATGCGCCTTTGTAAGGCAGCTTTCCAGCAGCTTTTCTCCGGTTATCTTGCGGATACCGCTATAGGGCACTACTCCGGATGCGGGGGGCGCTGTTTGTACGGCAGTGGACGCTATATAATCCAAGACATCCTCTTCGCGAATGCGCCCGTCGCCCTTTTTTGCCTGTACAAGCGCCAAGTCTATGCCCGCTTCTTTTGCCTTGGCCTTCGCGCGCGGCGTAGCGTCGATCTTCTTCTTTTCAGACGAAACGTTTTCGGCTGAAGCTATTATCGCCGGACCGGCGGAGGCGGCCTCGCTCTTTGCGCTCGCCTCGGGCGCACAAACAGGGGCGGCAACCGTCTCGACGATCTCGTCCTTTTCGCCGACAATACCCACCGGCGTGCCGACTTCCGTTTCTACGCCTTCTTCAACCAATATCCTGAGCAAGTAGCCGCTCACGTCGCTTTCATAGAGCTGCGTCGCTTTATCCGTCTCTATTTCAAAGACCGCCTCGCCCGCAGCTATGGAGTCCCCTTCAGCTTTTAGCCATTGTGTTATTACGCCATATTCCATTGAAACTCCTAATTTGGGCAGCAGGATTTGCTTTGACATAAAATGTACCTCCTAAAAACCTAGCTGTTGATCTAACCTGTTGTCATACATCCGGGGCTAGTATTTCCTTCCAGCTTTTTATTCAATAAATGAACACATGCTTAAAATATCATTTTCGATGACATTTTTAGCCATATATGCTATTTTTTTAATACTAAGTGCCTTTCGGGCATAAACCCAAACTCTTCGCCGTCAAAACCATATTGTATGTTGTATGACTACATAATAATCTATCGACCTCGCAATGTCAATACCGAGAATCCTACAATACGTATTTGACAGGACGTTATCGCCCACGATATAATCCTCTTGTAATACAAGGAGGGGGTGCATAAGCATGGACGCCAGCGATAAAGTGTTGTTTCCCGCAATCAATTTCACTGCTTCCCGCAGCATTGCGGATGAAATATATGTATATATCCGGCATTTGATCATTACGGAGGCGTTGCCGCCGCATTACGTTTTCCCGAACGAAAATGAAATGTGCCAAATGCTCGGTACCGGCCGGAGCACCCTTCGCGAAGCTTACAAGGCGCTGGAGGCAAGCGGCTTTATCAGCAGAAGCAAGCGCGGAACCAGGGTTAACGACGCCCAGTCGATCGCCTGCACCATTCCCTTCAGCATGGCCATAGAGATGTCAGATTCTAACGACTTAATCGAATTTCGGGCCATGATCGAGGCCGAATTGGCGGCGCTCGCCGCCAGGAGGGCGACTCCTGACAACATAGCCCAGCTTCGCAAATGCACCGAGCAAATGGTTTCCAATCAGCGAAACCTGCTGAAGCTAACACAATACGATACCGAGTTCCACATCGAAGTCGCTCACGCGTCGCACAACCATCTTCTGATCAATACGATGCATATGGCTGTGGATTCTTTTTTCCGCGGCGTCTACGAAGCTTTCCTGAACCAAACAGAAGCCATGATCGCCTCCGCGATTCAATACCACCACAACATATTGTTCGCGATCGAAAGCGGCGAAGAATCCGTAGCCCGCACTGCGATGCGCAGCCATGTAGAAAAGGTCAAGCAGCAAATAACAGCGCCGCGAGGTTAGTTTACTCGCTGATCCAGCCTCCGTCGATCACGATCTGCTGACCGGTCATGTAGCCGGAGCCTTCCGAAGCGAGAAATACGCAAGCCTCAGTCATATCCTCCACGCGCCCAAACCTTCGCATCGGCACTTTCTTCAGAATGCGCCCGCCGATCCTCTCGTCGTTTAGCTCCGCTTCGTTCATAGGCGTAACGACATAGCCCGGACAGATCGCGTTAACCTGAATATTGTGCTTTGCCCACTCCAGCGCCAGGGCGCGCGTCATCTGCAGCACACCTCCTTTGGCTACGCAATACGGCAATACTTGCTTGTCAGCCACAAGCCCCAACATCGACGCGATATTGATGATTTTGCCGCTCTTTTGCTCTATCATAGCCTTGCCGGCCGCCTGGGCGCAGAAAAAGACCGCCTTGAGATCCAGGCCCAATACCCTGTCCCAATCACGCTCGGTAATCTCCTCCGCCCTCTTCGTTATGGCGCTGCCCGCGTTGTTTACCAAGATGTCCAGCTTGCCAAAGCTGCCTAAAGCGACTTCCACCAAGCATTCAATTTGTTCAATATGCGTCAAGTCGGCGGGGCAAGCGATTGCCTTGACCCCGTATTTTTGCGCAAGCTCGCCCGCCACCCTTTCGCAATCATCGCCATTGCGGCTGACGACGGCAACGTTAGCTCCCTCGCGTGCCAATGCGTTTGCAAAACCGTATCCGATCCCCTTGGTCGAACCCGTTACAATTGCGTTTTTCCCTTCCAGCTTCAAGCGTCTCACCTTTCTCGCTCGCGTTCCGCGCGGCATTACTTGGATATATCCGCGCCGCCACGATATTTATTAAGCAAATATGATGCCACCATGCATTATATTATCGCCGCGCCGATTAAACAATGTTCAATGGAAGCAATATAACGGCTAACTATTCCTACGGCCATCGGAGCTTTGCATAGGCTCGGCCCATGCGCGCCGCATGCTGTAGCTACAATTGTAGCGTTTGCGATAATTGTAGCTACAGTGCCAACCGCGCAAGCCCCGCCGCAAAAAACAATTGATGAAAGATAAAAGATATGTGAAAATAGTATTGATAGTTCTTCACAATGTGATAAGCGCATAAGGGGAGATACAACTTGAACAAAAACGACCTCAAGGCTGCATGGCTTAACTTCATTCAAAAAGAAATAAGCGATCCGGAGCAAACCCGAGCGGAAATTCTAACGTCTTGGGCGCGGTGTAAAAGCAATGGGGTGGATCCTTGGAAGAAGCTGCCGGACATAATACTATCCGAGGAAGAGCTTGGCTCTTTGACGGCAAGTAAGTCCCGGTTGATAAAACTATGCGCGCCATATTTAGAAACGCTCTATTCTATTGTACGCGGCTCCGGGTTCGTTATCGCGCTTACCGATGAAAACGGCGTAATCCTGACTGTCAACGGCGACGAAAACATAAAAAGCCAAATCAAGGCCGGCGAGTTCCGCGAAGGCGCGCAGTGGTCAGAAGCCAGTATCGGCACAAACGCGATCGGAACGGCGCTCGTAACGGGCGCGCCCATTCAAGTATACTCATACGAACATTACTGCCGCTGCGCGCAGGTTTCAACAGGTTCCTGCGCCCCGATTCGCGACGAATCAAACAAAATAATCGGCGCGGTAACGCTGGTGGGCTACGATTTCAACGTCCACAGCCATACGCTGGGCATGGCCGTAGCCGCCTCGGAGGCGATCAGGAATTCGCTCATCCTCCGGAACGCTCAGCGCGAGGTTAAGCTAGCCGATTCCTATAAAAGCACAATCATGGACTGTATTGAAAAAGCGGTTCTCGCCGTCGACCCGCGCGGCACAGTAACGCTTGTAAACAACAACGCGAAAACGCTGCTCCGCTGGCAGCGGGATATACCATGTATAGGCAAACCGCTCCAGGATCTGCTTCCCGGCTCCAACGTCGAGCTATATACCGTTCTTCGTGAAAGAAAGCAATATACCGACAAGGAGATAACCATAGTAACCGCATTCGGCGACGAGCGGTTCAGCGTCACTACCCGCATAATCTCGTCCAATGATACGGATTTTGAGGGGCTGGTGCTCGTTCTCGATCCTATTAAAAGGGTGCGCAGAATCGCGCACCGCATGACGGGCGTAGTTGCTTCGATGACTTTCGACGATCTTGCGGGGAAAAATCCGCGATATCTTGAAACTGTCGCCATGGCTAAGAGCGCCGGCCGATCCGACTACAACGTGCTGCTTCTGGGCGAAAGCGGAACGGGCAAGGACGTCTTCGCGCAAGCGATCCACAACCACAGCGCCCGCGTCGGCGGCCCTTTCGTGGCGATAAATTGCAGCGCAATTCCCCGCGAGCTCATCGCAAGCGAGCTGTTCGGCTATGTCGAAGGCGCTTTTACCGGGGCAAGAAGGGGCGGCAGCCCCGGCAAGTTCGAATTCGCCGACGGCGGCACGATATTTCTCGATGAAATCGGCGATATGCCCTTCGACCTGCAAGGGCACCTGCTGCGCGTCATCGAAGACCATAAGGTGCTCCGCATAGGCTCGCACGAGCCCATATCCGTCGACGTTCGCATTATCGCGGCCACAAACCGGGATCTTTTGGACGATATCAGAAACAAACGTTTCCGCCAAGATCTCTTTTATCGTCTCAATGTCATTTCCATTCACATGCTCCCCTTCCGCGAGCGCATGGACGACCTTGAGGAAATGGTTCATATCATCTACCGCAAGCTGACGTCCGGGCTCGGACTTCCGGAGCGCGCTATACCGGAAAGCTTTTTAAAGGCGCTTGAAGACTATCCCTTCCCGGGAAATATCCGCGAATTACAAAATATAATAGAGCGCAGCATCGTCATGTCCAGCGACGGCGCGCTCAGCCTTGAGCATCTGCCAAGAGACGTCCTATTCAATCGCAAACTGGCCCCGCTTTCCCGCGATATCGGGGCTTCGGCCTCCGATGGCGGCGATAGGGACTACGTCTATAGCCTTTTGATAAAAAACAAAGGCAACGTAAGCAAAAGCGCCCAAGAGATGGGCATAGCGCGCACAACGCTCTATCGAAAGATGGACAGATACGGCTTCACGAAGTCCATCGATAAGCGATGAACGGCTGCGCTCCGGTGCATATGTAGCTACAATACGCTGCATTTGAGCGCATTTGTAGCTACATATGCGTCGTTTTTCTCTTCTGCAGCGGCTTCAAAAAGCAGACTAGCGACGGCGAACAGCCTCTTTTTCTTCGAAAATCAGAAAGCGTAGCCGAGTATGGCACGCTTTTTGCTTTACTGTATATATGAAACGGCGGAAATAAGAAAAGGCGGCATAGGCATGAAGTGTTTTGGCGTACTGGAACCGGGCAAGAAAGTAGGCTGGCTGGAAAAGCCCGCGCCGTCCGCCGGCGCGTTCGACGCTATTGTGCGCCCAATCGCCTTTTCGCCGTGCACCTCCGACGTCCATAACGCTTTCCATGTGGGAGAACCGCCTTTTATGCTCGGGCGCGTTTTAGGGCACGAGGCCGTGGGCGTGGTTGAGAGCGTCGGGGATAGCGTGCTGGATTTTAAGCCCGGCGACAGGGTCGTTATCCCCGCGGTAACGCCGCCTTGGAGAAGCGTGAACGCCCAGGGGCAATTTCCACAGCATGCCGGGGGTATAAATCGTTCGTTTCAGTTCGCGTTCCATATCGACGGCGTCTTCGCAGAGCTTTTCCGCGTTCCCGACGCCGATTTGAACATGGCGCTAATGCCGCCGGAAGTAACAATCGAGCAGGCGGTAATGGCCTGCGACATGATGTCGACCGGCTTCCACGCGGCGGAGCTTGCCGAAATCGCGTTCGGCGATACCGTCGCCATAAGCGGCGCCGGGCCCGTGGGGCTCATGGCGACCGCCGGCGCGGCTCTTCGCGGCGCAGGACGGATTATCGCGATCGACGGCCGCGAAAAGAGCTTTGAACTGGCCTTGCAATACGGCGCTACGGATATCGTCAACTACAAAGACGGCGATATCGTCCGGCGCGTTAGGGAGCTAAGCGGCCAAAGCGGCGTTGATCGCGTTATTATCGCCGGCGGCGACGCCGAAAGCTTTAAGTCGGCGGTCAGGATGGTCAAACCTGGCGGCGTCGTAGCCAACGTCAACTTCTTTACCGGCGAGGAATTCCTCCCCTTGCCCGTACTCGCTTGGGGCAGCGGCCTTGCACATAAGCGCATTGTCGGAGGCCTCTGCCCCGGCGGCAGGCTTCGGATGGAAAAGCTGCTCCGCCTGATTACTTGCGGCAGAATCGATCCGGGGCGGCTCATCACGCATCGCCTCTACTCGCTCGAAACGGCGGAGGAGGCGTTCTGGCTGATGGTAAACAAGCCGCCGAACCTAATCAAGCCCATCGTCTTCATCGGTTCATGACGGCTCAAAGCTCGCAGCGCGAAAAGCATACGACAATCGCCATTGTATTCTGCGGCAATTGTAACCCCGCGATCGACGCCCGCTCGGTTGCAAATCAAGTGCGCCGCCTATTGCCGGAGTGCGAATTTCAACACGCGGAATCAAACGAAGCCGGGGCGCTCCTCGTTATTAGCGGCTGCGCCGTCGATTGCGCCACCAGGCCGCGCCGAACAATGAAAACGGTCGTCATCGCCGGAGAAAGCGTCGGCGGAGCGCCGTGTCCGAAAGCCCTATTAGCCGAAACGGCATGCGGCCAGTTGCGTCTTATTACGTCATAAAGGCTCAGGCAAGCGCTTATGCCAATATGACGGCATCTAAATACTACATCAGGAGAAGAGACTTATGGATTTTGAACTAAGCCGACAGCATCAGATGTCGCGACGCCTGTTCCGCGAATTCGCGGAACAAGAAGTAAAGCCTTTGGCGCAGGAGATCGACGAAACCGAGCGCTTTCCCTCGGAGACGGTGGAAAAGCTGCAGCGCTATGGTTTCCTGGGCATCCCCTTCCCAAAAGAGTACGGCGGCCAGGGCTGCGACAGCTTGACATACGCGCTTTGCGTAGAAGAGATCAGCCGCGTATGCGCCACTACGGGCGTAATCATCTCCGGGCACGTCTCGCTTGGGGCCGAGCCCATCAAGACCTTTGGCACCGAGTATCAAAAAGAAAAATTTCTTGCGCCGCTGGCCGGGGGCAAAGCGCTGGGCGCGTTCGGCCTAACGGAGCCGGGCGCCGGTACGGACGCGGCGGGACAACAAACGAAAGCCGTAAAAAACGGCGACCATTATATCCTAAACGGCACAAAAATCTTCATTACCAACGCGGGCCATGCCGATATCTACGTCATATTCGCTATGACGGATAAATCTAAAGGTACCCGGGGCATATCGGCTTTCATCGTTGAAAAGGACTTCCCGGGCTTCTCTATCGGAAAAAAGGAGCTAAAGATGGGCATTCGAGGCTCGTCCACCTGCGAACTCATCTTCGACAATTGCCCCGTTCCGGCGGAAAACCTGTTGGGCTCAGAGGGCAAAGGCTTCGGCATTGCTATGAAGACGCTGGACGGCGGACGCATAGGCATTGCGGCGCAGGCGCTTGGCATAGCTCAGGGCGCGTTCGACGAAACGGTGGCTTACGTCAAGGAGCGCAAGCAGTTTGGCAAGCCCATTTCGGCATTCCAGAACACCCAGTTTCAGCTCGCCGACCTTAAGGCCCGCATAGAGGCAACGCGGCTTTTGGTATATCAGGCCGCGCGCGCAAAAGATACCAAGGCAAACTATGCCGTCGAGTCTTCGATGGCCAAGCTTTACGCTGCCGAAACGGCGATGGCCGTTACTACCAAGTGCGTACAGCTATACGGCGGCTACGGCTATACCCGCGATTATCCCGTAGAGCGCATGATGCGAGACGCTAAGATAACGGAACTGTACGAGGGCACCAGCGAGGTGCAGCGCATGGTCATCGCCGGCGCGATTTTGAAATAGGGGGGCGAAAACTGATGCTTAAAATAATCGTCTGCATAAAGCAGGTACCGGATACCGCCGAGGTTAAGCTCGACCCTGTAACCGGTACGCTTATCCGCGAAGGAGTGCCCAGCATAATCAACCCTGACGATAAGGCGGGGCTTGAAGCGGCGCTGCGCTTGAAGGACAGCTGCGGCGCACATGTTACCGCGCTTTCCATGGGGCCGCCGCAGGCGGAACTCGCGCTTCGCGAGGCGCTGGCTATGGGTGCCGACCAAGCTGTGCTTGTTACCGACCGCGCCTTCGGCGGCGCGGATACCTGGGCTACCAGCTCGACTCTGGCCGCCGCTATAAGAAAACTGGGTTACGACCTTATTATCACCGGTCGGCAGGCTATCGACGGCGACACGGCGCAAGTAGGGCCGCAAATCGCCGAGCACTTAGGTATCGCCAATATAAGCTATGCCGAGGAGCTCACGCTCATTGGGGACGCCGTCGTCGTTAAGCGCCAATACGAAAACCGCTACCACGTACTGCGCGCCAAGCTGCCATGCCTCATAACCGCGCTTTCCGAGCTCAATGAACCGCGCTACATGACGCCGGGCGGCATATTCGAAGCGTTTGAGCAGGAGCTTAGCGTATTCGCGCGCGCCGATCTCGATATAAGCGACGCCAACATCGGCCTTAAAGGCTCCCCTACCCGGGTAGTGCGCTCGTTTACAAAACAGCCAAAGGGTAAGGGCCAAGCGGTTACGCTGGATCCGCAGGAATCGGCGCAATGGCTCCTTGAGAGGCTGGAAGAAAAGCATATCCTTTCGTCGGGAAAGTGAGGGAGATATAATATGCAAAACTATAAAGGCGTAGCCGTATTCGCCGAACAGGTAAACGGAAAGATAAGCGGCGTAGTCTATGAACTCCTCGGCAAGGGCAAGGAGCTTGCAGCCGTTTTGGAAACTGACGTTACGGCCATTCTTCTTGGATCGAACATAGGCTCTCTTGCCGAAAAGCTTGCGGCCTACGGCGCGGATTGCGTGGTCGTAATCGACGACCCGGCGCTGGGCGATTATATGACGGAGCCGTATGCCCGCGCTCTGACCGAGGCTGTTAATACTTATATGCCGGAAGTCCTGCTGTACGGGGCTACGGCTATCGGCCGCGACCTCGCCCCGCGGGTGTCGGCCCGGGTTCAAACCGGCTTGACAGCCGACTGTACCGGGCTGGAGATACAGCCCGAAACGAACAACCTTTTGATGACCCGCCCGGCCTTTGGCGGCAATATCATGGCCACGATCGTCTGCTCCGAGCACCGGCCTCAAATGGCAACCGTCCGTCCGGGCGTCATGCAAAAGCTCGCCCCGGAGCCTGGACGGGTTTGCGTTGTGGAAGCGCTTGCGGTCGACGGGCTAAGCGCCGCGCAAAACGTCGAAATCCTTGAGGTCGTCGACAAAATCGCCGCCCGGATGGATATTCTGGACGCAAAGGTTCTCGTATCGGGAGGGCGCGGCATGGGCGGCCCCGAAAACTTCGCTATGCTTGAGGAACTTGCCGGCGTGCTCGGCGGAACTATCTCCGCCTCAAGAGCCAGCGTAGACGCCGGCTGGCAGCCAAAGGACAGGCAGGTAGGCCAAACAGGCAAAACCGTAAGGCCGAACCTATACATCGCCTGCGGAATATCGGGAGCGATCCAGCATCTCGCCGGTATGGAAGAATCGGAGATCATCGTAGCCATAAACAAGGACGCGTCCGCGCCCATTTTCGAGGTGGCCGATTTTGGGCTCGTCGGCGACGCGTTAAAAATTGTTCCGCTGTTAACCCGCCAAATCCGCGAACGAACGGCCGGCCAATAGCGACAGGAATCGGCAGTACGACCGCGGACGGGCAAAGCATGAATGACGACAGGAGGTTTTTGCGTGAAAACAAAGCAGGAATACATCGAGAGCCTAAAAGCGCGAAATATACGGCTCTACATCAAGGGCGAGCGCATCGCGCCCGAAGCAGTTCCGGATCATCCGTTTATCCGCGGGCACGTGAATTGCGCCGCCATGACGTACGAATTGGCGCAAGACCCGCTGCACGCGGACTTGATGACCGCCACGAGCCATCTGACCGGCAAGCAGATAAACCGCTTTACGCATATTCACCAAAGTACGGACGATTTGCTGAAAAAGGTACGGATGCTGCGCCTCATCTCTCAAAAAACCGGCAGTTGCTATCAGCGGTGCGTCGGGCTGGACGCCTTGAACGCCATCTACACAGTCTCGTACGAAACGGATCAAAAATACGGCACCGATTACCACGAACGCCTAAAGAAATATCTTCTGTATTGGCAGGAGAACGACCTTATGGTAGTCGGCGGCATGACCGACCCGAAGGGCGACCGCGGCCTGCGCCCATCGCAGCAGGAGGATCCCGATATGTTCGTGCGCGTCGTCGACAGGAACGAAAAGGGAATCGTCTTGCGCGGCGCGAAAATGCACATGACCGGCATGGCCAATTCGCACGAGATGCTGGTCATGCCCACCATGGCTATGGGCGAAGCGGACAAGGACTACGCCGTTTGCTGCGCGCTGCCGGTAGACGCGCCGGGGCTAATCCACGTATTCGGCCGTCAAACCAACGACGACCGCAAGCTGGAGGGGGAGATCGACCAAGGCAACGCGAACTTTGGCATAGTGGGCGGCGAAACGCTCACAATCCTGGAGAACGTTTTCGTGCCGTGGGAGCGCGTTTTCCTCTGCGGCGAATACGATTTTACAGGCCTTTTGGTAGAACGCTTCGCCTGTTATCATCGCCAGAATTACGGCGGCTGCAAGGGCGGCGTATCGGATATCGTTATCGGCGCGACGGCGCTCATGGCCGATATGAGCGGCTACGCCAAGGCGGCCCATGTGCGGGACAAGCTCAACGAGATGATCCATATGACCGAGACCCTCTACGCGTGCTCGGTCGCCTGCTCGGCGCAAGGGGCGAAAACCGCGTCGGGCGCTTACTACGTCGATCCGCTGCTGGCTAACGTAGGCAAGCATAACGTCACCAAGCTCATCTACGATATAGACCGCCTCGCTCAGGACATCGCCGGGGGCATTACGGCGACAATGCCTTCCGAAAAGGATATGAACAGTCCGGAAATCGGCATGTATATCGAAAAATATCTCAAGGGCGTCGCGTCCGTTTCCGCCGAGGATCGCATGCGCGTCGCAAGGCTTATAGAGAATATGACCGGGGGCGTTGCGCTGGTCGAGAGCATGCACGGCGCGGGTTCCCCGCAGGCGCAAAAGGTTATGTACGCAAAGCTCGCGAATTTGGAGCACAAGAAGGAATGCGCGCTCCAAATCGCCGGGGTAAAACGTAAGCAATAATTCGATCTCAAGCGACGATAAACGAAAAGGAGATGATCATTATGGGCGAACTTCGGGAGCGCTACCTGAGAATTTACGAGTTGCTTTTGACGGAGCGAAGCTTCGAGGAGGCTTTGCTGGAGCTGTTCCAAACCGGCGAGGTTCCGGGCTTCCTGCATCTTGGCATCGGGCAGGAAGCCATAGCCATCGGTACGACGATGGACTTGAGACGGGACGACATGGTCTTCATGCATCATAGGGGCTTCGGCTATTTGATCGGCAAGGGGCTTCCCCCGGAAAAAATCGCCGCCGAGTTTTGCGGCAAAACTACCGGCGCAAGCGGCGGCAAGGGCGGCTTCCATATCGCCGACCCTTCGCTTGGCATCTACGGCATCGGCGGCAGCTTGGGCTCGAGCTTTCCCCTATCCGTGGGCGCCGGGCTAACGGCGCGCTTCGCTAATAAGCAGCAAGTCGTCGTAAACTTCTTCGGCGACGGCTCGGCCAATAGAGAAGTCGTAGGCTCGTCGCTGAACCTGGCGTCGGTATGGAAACTGCCCATACTGTTCCTATGCGAGAACAACGGCATAGCCATAAGCACTCCCATCGACCGCTCGACCGCCACGGCGCGCCTGTCCGACCGCTGCGCCGGCTACAACATCCCGTGCGAGGTGGTAGATGGTAACGACGTTCTGGCGGTTAACGAGGCCGTTACCCAAGCCGTCGCGAAAATCCGCGCCGGCGAAGGGCCTTACTTCATCGAATGCGTAACACGCCGTTGGCGTCCTCACGCCGAGGGCTATCCGTATTTTGGCGCGGAGGTCGATCCGGAATTCATGGCGGCTAACGACTGCATAAAGAACTTCCGGGCGCTGGCGCTAGGCGAGGCGTCCGAGGAGGATCTGGCGAGCATCGAGCGGAAGGTCGCCGAAAGGATGGCGGAAGTAAAGAGGTTTGCCATAGAAAGCCCGCGTCCGAAGCCCGAAGACGCGCTGAACGATTATATGATAAGGGGGTAACGCAAAAATGCGCAAGATGCAGTTTGTCGAGGCCATCATCGAAGCGATGGCGGAAGAAATGCGGCTAAACGATAAGATCTTCATCATGGGCGAGGACGTCGGGTTCGCGGGCGGCGTTCGGCTGGCAACGAAGGGCCTGTTTCAAGAATTTGGCGGGGAGCGCGTACGCGATACCCCGATCAGCGAGGCTGTTATCGTCGGCGCGGGCGTCGGCGCGGCCATAACGGGTTCAAGGCCCATCGTCGAGCTTATGTACGGCGATTTCCTTTTTATCGCCGGCGACGAAATCTTTAACAAAATGGCAAAATGGCGCTACGAGCATGGCGGCACTTTAAAAGTGCCCATGGTGCTTCGGATCACGACCGGCGGAGGGTTCGGCGGCGCGTCGGAACACTCGCAATCTCTGGAATCCGTAATGCTGGCGGTGCCTGGCTACGATATCTACTATCCCAGCACTCCCGCCGAGGCTAAGGCCATGCTGAAGATGGCTATAAACGACGATAACCCCACGATCTTCCTTGAGCATCGCCTGCTCTATAAGACCACCGGCGACGTACCCGACGCGGGCGTACAGGTGCCTTTCGGCAAGGCGGATATCAAGCGCCCGGGCAAGGACGTAACGGTTACCGTGCATGGCTATCAGGTATTGACGGCGCTATCCGCGGCCGAAAAGCTCAGCGCCGAGGGCATAGACGTCGAAGTCGTCGACCTACGCTTCATAAGGCCGCTCGACAAGGAAACCATACTCTCGTCTGTTGCGAAAACGGGCCGGCTGGTCACAATGGAAGAAGGTCACAAGACCGGCGGCATCGGCGGCGAAGTGGCGGCCATCGTCGCCGAAGAGGGCATCTTTGACCTGTATGGGCCGATAAAGCGCGTCGCGGCTCTCGATATTCCCGTGCCATACAGCCCTCCGATGGAAAAGTTCGTACTGCCCTCGGAGCAAAAGCTGTTGGACGCCGTTCGCGAAGCCATGCGGTATTAATGGCCGCCTAGAGGAGGGATTTCATTGGACAAGCAAATAACGATGCCAAAGCTCGGCGTAACGATGACAGAGGGCCAGATTACCGCGTGGCGCTACAGCGTTGGCGATTATGTTGATAAGGGCGCTGTGCTGGTCGAAATTGAATCCGACAAGCTGGTGAACGAGTACGCGTCGCCGCAATCGGGCGTTTTGACGGAAATTTTCGCCGAAGAGGGCGACGTCGTCCCTTGCGGGGAACCGATTTGCGCCTTCGAAAGCGATGGCGAGAATGACGCTGGCGGAAGCGCAGACGCAGAGGCTGCTGTAAATGCCGAGAATGTTGTCGATACCAACGAAGCTGCGGACTTCGCGCCCGAGGTTTCTTCGACGCCCGCCGCTCTTAATGAAAAAGGCGCTCTTGAAAAAGTGAAAGCCGTACCTATGGTTCGGAAGTTCGCAAAGGATAATGGCGTTGCGCTCGCGAACGTCGCGGCGACAGGCTTCGGAGGCTGCGTTACGATGGACGACGTTCGGGCGGCGCTGACACTCCCGCCCATGGAAGCGCAGGCTCAAGGCGCATTGACCCCGGCAAAGGTTGTACCGCTTTCGGGGATACGCGGCGTCGTCGCCAAGGCTATGTCGCTTAGCAACGAAACGGCGCCCCAAGGTACGCAGTTCTGGGCCATCGACGCCACGGAGCTGCTCAAGCTGCAAGCGCTGGCGCAGCGCGGCGTCAACCGTATAACCGGAGCAAAGCTTTCCATAACGGCGCTGCTGGTAAAAGCGCTGGCTCAGGCGCTTATCGAATTCCCGCAGCTAAATTCGATTATAGAGGACAATCAGATTCTGCAATATGATACGGCCAACATCGCCGTCGCCGTGGCGGTTGAGAGCGGACTGATGATCCCCGTGTTGCACGGCGCTCAGAGCCTCTCCCTTAGCGAGATCGCTCTTAAGCTTAGCCGGCTTTCCGAAAAAGCCCGCAGCCGCACACTCACACCCGAAGAGCTAGCCGGGGCTACCATCGTCCTCACCAACCTCGGCATGGCGGGCGCGCGTTACTTCACGCCGACTCTTAACCTGCCGCAGACCGTCATGTTCGGCGTCGGCAAAATTGAAGACGAGGCGGTCGTTCGCGACGGGCAAATAGTGATTCGGCCCATCCTTCCTATCAGCATAACGGTCGATCATCGCGCCATCGACGGCATGCCCGCCGCCAACTTTATGACGCGCTTCAAGGAACTCGTGGAAACGCCTTGCGAGGAGCGCATAACCGACATCGCCTTTTAGCAAGCGCCTGTAGTCTCATCTATCAAAGCCCTTGACGCCTTAGCGACGCCAAGGGCTTCGTTTTATGCATTTTTCTAGCGCAATTCGCATCGATATGGTATTATAAAGCAAATATTGTGCCAACACGATGCGTCCGGCACATGTATTTATCTCATACACCGGTTGATAGGCTACTATGGTTTCCGCGTTATTCAGGAGTACAAGTATATGCAATTGGGCAACCATATTAATACAAAGCAAGAAATGCGGCAACATTTGGCGCTAAACACTGATATCCTGTTTTCGCTGGAAGTATTGCGGCTGCCTATGCAAGAATTGAAAGAGCTGCTAATACAAAAAGCATACGACAACCCGCTTTTAGACGCCGAAGAATATCCCTCCTACGAATCCACGCCGGCTTTGCCCGCAGCTTCGGACGATCCCGAGGCGCGCATGCTCGTCAGCGCGTTTCAAAACGATATCTTCAGCGCCGGGGCCGCTGGAAAAGACGTCTACTTCGCCGCGGGCTGCAACGAGCAGTCCTTTGTAGAAACGCTATACGAACAGTTGGGCGCGCTTAAGCTGGAAGATGATTTTTTAGAGTTATGCAGATTCTTGTGTGCAAGCTTGGATCGCCGGGGCTATTTCACCGATCCGCCGGAAGAAATCGCGGAACTGCTAAATTGTCCCCGATCTTATTTAATGCGGGCGCTCGAACAGATACAGCGCCTCGAACCCGCCGGGGTTGGTGCGCGCGGGCTGGAAGAATGCCTGCTTTTGCAGCTTCAGCGGCGCGAAAAATACGATGAGCACGCGACCAAATTAGTTGAGAGCGGTATGGATCTTTTAGCCTCTGGTAATATAAAAGGGATACAGGCCCTGTTGAAAACCGATGAAGCGTCTGCTCGAGAAGCTTGCAACATCGTGCGCACTCTGAATCCTATCCCTTCGCAAGGTTATTATACCGGCGAGGCGCGGCAAACCATAGTGCCCGACGCCTCCGTGGAAAAAACAGCGGAAGGTTTTAGCGTAGCCTATAATCGGCGCTGCCTACCCCAACTACGCGTAAATCTCGATTACGCCCGCATGATTCCCTCACTGGACGATTCCTACGCTAAGGAATACCTTAAACAGAGCCTAATCGAAGCGCATCGGCTTGTTAAGGCCGTTGAAAAACGGGAAAGCACCCTAACCCGCATCGTAACGCGAATGGTACATCTTCAGCACAAATTTTTCGAAGACGGTCTATCCTTGGATCCTATGACGCTCGATACCATCGCCACCGAATTGGAACTGAACATCTCTACCATAAGCAGAGCCGTCAACGGAAAGTATATCGCATGCGCCGCCGGCACCCTTGAGCTTAAATCCCTGTTTACCGCTGGACTCAAAGGCGAGGACGGAGAAATAATATCCGCAGTTACGGTAAAACGCATGATTAAAAGCCTTGTAAACACCGAAAACGCGGCAAAGCCCATGTCTGACGAGGCTATTCGCAATGCGCTTAAATCGGCCAAAATGAATATTTCTCGCCGCACTGTTGCTAAATATCGTGAAGAGATGGGCATACCCGCCTCGCTATCACGAAAGCGCGCATAGCGTGGCTACAATTCCGCCTCATGAAAGCAAGAAGCTCTTTGAAAATTGCTGGTTAAACACCTAAAATTTTTGCTGGCTGAGTAATCTGATTATAGCTTATTAATGTTTTTCGAAATCTTTTTTATTAAAATGTTCTTGTGCATCCGCGATGGATGCTTTATGGAATAATATTTTCCCTATATCTTAAAAGACGAGCCTCCAGAAGCCTCTTGTTTACAACCTCATCTAAAGCGTTGCTTTCGCGCAACACATCTCTACCGGACAGCTTACCGTCTCTTTTATATTGCTCGAACGCAAATTCACTGATTTCTCTTCGTTTCTCTTCAAGATGATCGTTATACACTTCAAATTCGTTCGACATACTATTCGCCCTTTGCAATTATATATAACTTTCTCCGCAAACTTTGTAGAACTTTGACGAGTACACTATATCATAATAGGCGCAGGCATGTCTATATTATTTACCATTTTCTTTTTAATTTTATTCGACATTTTATATTAATATTAGATTATTATCGACATTGGCGCCCAACGACCGCTCCCGCTTTTCACGGAATGAAACCCCCACGCAAAAAAACATCCCCCACAAGCTCATGCAAGTGAGGGATGCTCTGTCAAAAGTTCTCCGGCAGCTACCTACTCTTCCGGGAGGTCGCCCTCCAGGTACCATCGGCGTGTAAGGTCTTAACGACTGTGTTCGGGATGGGAACAGGTGGATCCCCTTAGCCATCGCCACCGGAAA
>DBDD01000054.1:0-2101 GCA_002293365.1 Christensenella sp. UBA941
CTGGCCTTGTCGACGCGGTAGAAACGCTCGAAAAGCCGGGGAATATCTTCTTTAGGAATGCCGTAGCCGGTGTCTTTGACGGATATGAGCACCATATCCTCCGAAATATTCGCGAAAACGTGTACGCTACCCCCCGATTCGGTATACTTTATGGCGTTATCGATCAAGTTGAAGACAGCCTGCTGGAGCTTCAGCGAGTCGGCAAGCAAAGCGATTGGCGGCGAATCGGCTTTCAATTCGACGCCTTTGTGCTCCGCCTGGGGCAGTATACGCTTGCATACGTCCATTATGAGCGCGTCCGCCTGTACGACGGAACGATTGAGCGCGCCTTCCTCGCGGTCGATAGAAACGAGACGCAAGAGGTCGCTGATGGTCTGGCTTAGGCGGTCGATCTCGCTGTTTACGTCCGTTAGGAATTCCTTCGTCATGGCTTCGTCGAACTTGGATTGATACAGTACCGTTTCGATCAGGATTTTTATGGTGGAGAGCGGGGTCTTCAGCTCGTGCGAGGCGGAAGAGACGAAATCGTTGCGCAGTTGATCCGTGCGTTCGAGCATCTCGCTCATCAGATTGAACGCGTCGCCGAGCTCCTTGATTTCGCTGCCGCCGGAAACGTGTACGCGCTGGTGGAATTGCCCGCGGCCCATCTTGCGCACGGCGGCTGTGAGCGTTTGCAACGGTTTGGTGATGAAGCTTGACATTAGAAACGTCAACAGCAGCACGCATGCCGTCGCCGTAGCAAAGACCGTAGCGGAGCTCAGCGAGAGGTCGGAGAGGCTGGTAACGACGTTGTCTATGCTGGTGGAAAGCAATACAGCGCCGAGAGAGCTGCCGCCGAGCGTAACGGGGCAGACAGTGTAGACGACCCACTGGCGCGAGGGTTGAAGCGCAAGGGCTAGGCCCTCTAGGAAAGCGGCTTCGCCTCTTGCTGTGGTCACGCCGATATGATGGAAGCCGTAGGCGCTGCGCTCGCCGCCGAATAGCACGCGCTCCACCTCCGGATAGAGCAGCCGCGTTCCGTTTAGGCGCGAATCGCGGTCGGATTGAACGACGCCGTTAGCGTCGAGCACGAGTATGCGCCCGCCCATACTACGCCCGCGTTCTATCGTTAGGTTTTGCAAGAGGTTCGCGTCGTTTTCGGACAGTGGCCTAGCCACCTCCGCCGCGATGATCTGCGCCCGGGCGCGCTCCTCGGCGACGCGTACGTCCACGAGGTATGTTTCGACGATAAATGAGACGGAAAAATGTACGACAATAAACGCCGCAAGCGTGATAAGGAAATAAAGCAGCATGATGCGCCAGCGTATGGACGTAAAGGGGCGCACTTTCGGCTTTCTCACGGCGCTACTCCGCAAAGTAATATCCGACGCCCCACTTCGTCATTATGTAAGACGGCTTTGCGGGGTCGGGCTCGATTTTTTCGCGCAAGCGGCGGATATGTACGTCGACCGTGCGAAAATCGCCCAAATAGTCGTATTGCCAGACGGTTTCAAGCAATTCCTCGCGCGTGAATACTTTGCCGGGATGCTCCATGAAGAGATGCAGAAGGTCGTATTCCTTGGCGGTTAGCCCGGCGTCCGCGCCGTTTAAAAACGCGCTGCGCGAAAGGACGTTGATGGATAGCGCGCCGCTTGTGAGTACGTGCGCTTCTTGCGGGGCTTCTTTTTTTTGCGCGGGCTCGGCTTGGGGAGGGAAGGACATAGACACGCGCCGGAATATCGAGCGTATACGCGCCTTGACCTCCAATATATTGAAGGGCTTTGTCATATAGTCGTCCGCGCCAAATTCAAGGCCAAGGATTTTGTCCATATCCTCGCCCTTGGCGGTAAGCATGATGATGGGCACCTGGGATTGCTCGCGGATACGCTGGCAAACTTCGATGCCCGAAAGCTTCGGCAGCATCACGTCAAGCAGTACGAGATCGTAGGCGTTTGATTCGAATTTTTCCATGGCGCTTTCGCCGTCGAACGCTTCGTCTGTTTCGTAGCCTTCCTGTTCGAGCGAGAACTTCAGGCCCTTGATGAGCAGCGGCTCGTCGTCCACGAGAAGGATTTTTTTCGGCATGGAACGCCTCCTTCGGCTTTTGTCCATTGTATCATAA
>DBDD01000054.1:2178-2557 GCA_002293365.1 Christensenella sp. UBA941
GAGGATAAAGTAATACATGGAAAGCAAGCAGCCCGCCAAGCGGAAGATAAAGATAAAATTCAGGACAAAGGTAAAGGCGAAAAAGCCCTGGAGCATGACGAAAAAGATCGTTGTGGGCGCGGCCGGCGCGCTTGCGGCAACGCTCGTTGTGCTTATCATCTCATACGTATCGGCGCTGGCGAACCCGGCCTCCGCCTTTAAGCCCGAAGATTTTGCTATTCCCGTGACGGCCGCGCCGGTCGTCATAGACGCCGCGCCTACGCCGGAGCCCACGCCCACGCCAACGCCCACCCCCACGCTGGCCTTGATTGCAGAGCGGGAAAAAGCAATCTCCGCTTTCGTCAAAGAACCTTTTTATACGGTTGAATTGGATTGCGGC
>DBDD01000078.1:0-386 GCA_002293365.1 Christensenella sp. UBA941
TTTGAAGCGCGCGGGCGCGGCGGACAGATGCGCTACCTCATCGGCGCGGATCGCTGGTATATCGGGAAAATCTCGGAGGTGATTAAAGCTCACGGCAATATCTCCTTTTATGACTGCCCCGACAGCCTCCGCACACCTGTCAGAATAGCGCGGCAGCTAGTTATCACGAAACCGGCGCTGTCGCTCAACACAGACACAACTATGCCGGTAATCCGCGCGGGCTTGGCAGCAATGGCGGCGGCGGGCGGCGACGAGGAGACGGTATTACAGGTCGTGCTAGGGGGCGCATACTCGCCCCGGAGCCTCCCGCCCTCCATGCCCGATCCGCACGCCACATTGCTGGACGTTGTACTCGGTAATGCCATAGAAGCCTCCCCGGAAAGCCG
>DBDD01000078.1:416-592 GCA_002293365.1 Christensenella sp. UBA941
ACAGATAACGCCGCCGCGCGCATGAGCAGTATACACAGCGCACTCAGGACGGTGGAGGCCGCCGGTGTGCGGATAAACTCGGAGGCGTGTAATCCCGCTCATATTAACGAGGCGCATGTACCGTGGCGCTTCCCTTCTCGGCTGTCCGTCATGGAACTGGCTAACTTCCTCATGCT
>DBDD01000078.1:663-13741 GCA_002293365.1 Christensenella sp. UBA941
CTCAGCATGAATATGGCAAACCGCCAGCGGCTCAGTATTTCCCCGCAGGACAGCTTGGAACACACGCATATTCTTGGGCCGACCGGCAGCGGCAAATCCACCGCCATGCTGAACATCATAATGGCGAGTATTGAAGCCGGTCATAGCAATCTGGTCATTGACCCCAAGAACGAGCTGGTGACCAACATCTTGGAGCGCACCCCGGATGGGCGCGCGGACGATCTGATCATCATCGACCCGTCCGATCCCTGCCCTGTGGGTTTCAACCCCTTCGCTTTCAAGGAATACAAAAATCCTGAGCTTATCGCGGACGCGGTGCTTGCTACCATGCGCCAGATATTTTCGGAGAATTGGGGGATTACCACTCAAGATGTCCTGAGCGGAGCCTTACACTATGCAAAAAGAGCGCCGCGATGGGCGCTCTCAGTAGTGTTAGCCGATTGATTTTTCCTACTCCGCTTTCAATGCAGCTTCCTCGGTACAGTAATATCCGTCCCTTTATCAAGCTCCGAATACGAAAATCCGCCTGTTGTCCATACAGAGCCGTCCTCCTTTAGTATACGAGCGCCAGAACCTCCTAGAGAGCAATATTTCACATCACTCATGATTTGCCTCGGAAGGCTGCGGATGTACCATTTATCAGGGAATGCCGGGTTTTCTACATAATCTTCGGGGATAACATAGTCAACTTCGCCTATGCCTAGCTGATTGTACTTATTGTCGCCCCACGCCCATAGTGTACCGTCCTCTTTGATCGCCATGCTGCTCCAATCATTCGCGGCGATGAATTTCACGTTCTCCATGACTTGTAGAGGTTTTGTATGGTAGTCGTGCGGCGACAAATAGTGTACAACTCTTTCTTTGTGTTTGGAGACATCGGCGCTGTCGAAGCCGAGCTGCCAATAAAGGTTATCGCCCCACGCCCACAGCGTGCCGTCTTTTTTCAGCGCCATGCTATGAGCGGCTCCGGCTGCCACCATTGCGACATCTGTCATAATCATTTTGGGTGAGTCGCTGCTCAACGTATTCCCGATACCTAGTTCGCCAAAAGGATTTATGCCCCATGTCCACAAAGTGCCGTCTTCTCTTAGCACAACGTAATGAAATGCGCCTATCGCTACAGACTCCACTCGTGACATTAGTCTTTTGGGCTTTGTGTGTTCTTTTCCGCCCATATCGAAATCTTGACCTTTGTCATACAGCTCTCCCCAACCCCATAGACTGCCGTCCGTTGTAATTGCCATTGACGCATCTCCTAGCGCATAACACTTGCGGACGTTACTCATAATTCTGAATGGTTCCGCGTAGTAGGTTCCGTCATCCTCTCGTTTTCCATTTCCCAATTGTCCGGAGTTGTTTGCTCCCCAGCCCAACAGGCTGCCGTCGGGTAGCACTGCCAAATAATGATCATAGCCAACTGCTGCGTCTTTTACGTCTTTTAGTTTTAATCTGGGAGAAACGAACTCAAAATCGTCAGTTTCGTCTCGCCAAACGCTTCCAAACTCCCATAGGCTCCCGTCTTCTTTTATCTCCATAGAAAGCCCCGATTCTGCAATTATCTTTACCCTGCTTTCACGCGCATGGGCGGGTACAGCGGTTAATACACTTACTAAAAGCAATGTAACAATTAACAAATATCTTTTCATCTTCTTCTCCGTTCTTTACCAAGCATTGGTTTTATAAATCCAATGGTTATTATATATGTTCCTATCCGGATCAGTTGTCTGGCGCACACTCGCTCTTCGTACTCCTCTGGTGTCTCCCCTTTGCGTTGATGTTAATACCATATAAGCTGTGGTTACGTTTGAGTCATACTCCAAATATCCGGGTATTACTGTAGTATCTCTATTCGGATATTTATATCTAGTCCTCGAAAAATCATCCTCCTCGCCTCCGGGAGTATGCGTATGTATGGTCGCCACAGCCGTAGCCCCCGGTATGTAAAAGTCGTACCGCGGATCAATCGGCGCACTCCAAGGATTTATTGTTCCATCATCCATTTTGACGAGGTATTCCCTCTCCGGCATACTCGAATAAACTACGTTTTCAATAGTATAGAGATTACCTACTTGTGTTTTCCACTCAGCAATTACGCCACCATATTCTTGGCCTTCACGATCCCTATATGCATTCTCCACTCTATCGTTTATTGTTGCCGACGCATATTGCTGTCCAAAAGCAATAGCTGCTGCATCAGCACTGGTATACGCTGTACGTATTTCGCCATTCACGCTGATATGATAGACGGGGCCGCTTGTTACGCCGCCAATTGTGACGGAAGATAAACGATATACAGCCACGTAATTTGGCGATACGCTGCTGGAGCTCAAATTGTAATTAGCGCGAGTCGAAGAACTTGAACCCGAACCGCCATAACTCGCCATCTGACCCATCGACGTCCCAAAATCATACTTAGTACCCGTCGACAAATCCACAGTATACTTCGGAGAGCCGTTTTCGTACATAGTAGCAGTGCCGCGCGCCATCCCGCTAGGATCAATGAAATCAACCGGCTCGTTCGCACAATAGGCATACCAATTCGTTCCGTCGCCCGCCGGGTCTTCGCTAAGGAACCTTCCATACTCCGGCCGATAATTCCTAGCCCGAAGGTATATAGCTTTAAGCTCCGGATCGTAGTATTCGCAACAATACCTGAAAGGGTTGTTGTCGCGTATGTCAAGGTTCAGTTCGTTGCCGAAGAGGTAACTTTGGATTTCAATGGTGCTGATACGAGACGAGCCCTCTAAAGACGAAGATGCACCTATTGCAATAACCAATCAAGAACCTGTTTCCCAAAGATATTGCACCTGCCCGTCCGATTTTCGTATGACAATCGCGTTGTACCCTGCATATGGGACATTTACTTGCATAGGAGGCAGCATTGTTATTATCATCCATAATTCGTTTTCAACGTCTTCATACAGAAGATACGGAGGTATAGAAACGACATACGCTCCTTCATACTCGTTGAAATTGTAATCGTTATCGCTATGGAACGCTGTAAATAGTGCATCAATGAGTATGACCGCATCGTGCTTTGTACGGATTATATTCTCTTCAGTTGCAATCTTCGTCATAGTTTTAATTTTGCTTTGGCTAAATTTGTTCATGTAGGTTTTATAATTTGCGCTACCGCAATTCCGATACGAAACCTCGCTCGTGGGTGCCACAATAACACTTTTCGGCTCCGAAAACTCTGGATTGGGCTTTTTCGAGTTTATCAATACAGGATCAAACACCGTACCGCCGAGCCACTCCCAAGAGTTTTTATCTTCTCTCCAAATAGAGCCAACCGCGTTGCCTCGTTGTTGTATAAGAAGTGGCTCTGCAATCTGCGGCTCTTCGGGGTGGCGCATCAGCCCATTTTTGCGCGTAGTCCATATGGCCAAAACACGAGCGTCTGTCTGCTGGATGACAACATGATCCTCTACAGGAACATCTGTGGACTCATCGATCGTCTCAAAACCTCCCTCTCTCGATATGATCCATGCTTTATTCTTTTTATCTTCCCAAAGGTTTAGGGGAGAGGCGTTCGCCGCCTCTTCCCCTTCACTCCTGCCAAACATGGACGATAAGATAGCATCCGCAACCAACGCCGCGCGCTCGGCTGTTTTAATAACATCCGTATTTTTAAGTCTTTGTGTAAAATACCTCTCTTGGCCTAGCGCCACTTCCGAAGAAGTAAATATGTTTGACTTTCCTACATACAAGTAAGAAACCGTCCTCTGCGGAATGCTGAGAATCGGAGAATCTTCTTGTGTCAGATGTGCATTCTCGGAAACATCAGCAGCGAGCGCGTTCCATTGCAAACATTCGCTAACGAGCAAAACTGCCGCGATTGCAAGAAATCTTTTTATCACACTTTTAGCTTTCATGTAATGGCACCTCCATCGTAATAATGGTGTTCGTTCCTCCTCTATTTATACCTGCTGCGCCATCCTTCGACAGTAAGCGAACCCTTCTCAATACGCTCTGCATAACGCATTGGAATGAACTCCGTATACCAAGGTAATTGGCTGTCAGGCGACCATACAGGATAGTCCTCAGAACCAGATACACTCGGCAATCCCGTTGCCTCTATTGATATTGCCTTTTTCCTATCCGTATCTGTCTGCACACCTCTTGGATCATATTTGAATAATAGCCCGTTAGGAACCGAGGCGTAATAAGGTATTCCCGCTAATTCCGATGCTTTTGTATCGCTTGGGTCAAGTGTATCCCAATTCGTTGATAGACTGTTAGCCCTCCAAGAACTAAGATTCCCATGCGAATGAATATACGCGACATGTGATCCGAACGAGGGATCTGGAGCTATAGGGTGAGCCGATTTTGCTTTTCCCCACGTCTGAGACTGTGCAAATAAGAATAAACCAGCGCTATCCCTATAAATATTCGCAGCATATTCTACTTTAGCATCTTGGGATATTCTGTTAAAGAGCATTCCCCAAGCTGTAGCAGCATCTTTTTCGCTGCCAAACCTCAAGTCATTTACGTTATAGGCGCTACCATTCACCGTTGTTTGATAAATTGTCCCGCTTGGTACACCACCGATGCTCCACGAAGACAAACGATATAACGCTGAGTTCTTTAGAGATTCAGGAGCTATCGTATTGGAATTGCTTGAGCTTAAATTATATCTCGCTCCGCCGCTTGAGCCGCCACTACTGGACATCTGTCCCAGCGACGTCCCGAGTGCATAGCGATTCCCCGTCGATAAATCAACCGTATATTTGGGAGACCCGTTTTCGTACATCGTTGCAGTTCCTGCAGCCAGCCCATTTGGATCGACGAACCCTACTGGGTCATTGCTACAGTAAGCATACCAATTCAGCCCATCCCCCGCAGGGTCTTCCGTTAAGAACCGCCCGTATTCAGGCCGATAATTCCTAGCCCGAAGGTAAATAGCTTTAAGCTCCGGGTCGTAGTATTCGCAACAATACCTGAAAGGGTTGTTGTCGCGCATGTCAAGGTTCTTCTCGTTCCCAAAGGCATCGTAATCATAGGATTTAAGGATGTTACCCCATTGATCGATTCTATGAACGACATCACCGTGCGCATTGAACAAATAGTATTGCCTCTTGCCGTCCTGCTCGCGCGCAATAAGCCCCATTCCTCGAATGTACCGCGCGCTCGTTCTCGCCTTCTCCGGCGCAGGCGAACCCTCGTTCGCGTTTAAAACAGCCTCCAAAACAATTTGACTCCCATCCCAAACGTGGTATGTGAGATGCTCATCGACCTTCTTCCCGAACCGCAAGCCGTTGGGCTTGTAGCGGTACGCGCATTCTTTCTTATTCGCAAATGCAGAAATCAATTTATTATATCCATCATACTCCATGATAGTAAGCGAATCAATATCCTCATGGAAACTTACTCTTCCGTATCCGCGTTTCCCAGTTCCAATAGGCGAACTGCGCTCCCAAATGCGCCGGACTTGGTTGCCATTTCGGTCGTATAGATAATGCTGTATTTCAACGATGCATTGGTTGCCGTCCGTAAAGAGCGCGGCGGCATTCGCCGGAGGAATCATCGTCGGAATCGTCTTCGTATCGCGCAAAAGATGATCGCCGAGGTCGTATTCATACGTCGTGACATACGGCTCCGCACCCGTAGCCGTTAGCTTCACGCGGTTACCGCGCAAATCGTAGTCGTATACATGGCGATAACCCGCCTGTAGGGGCGAACTGTGTTCGCCCGTGACCCCAAAGACCTCTTCCTTTACCAACCGCCCAAGCCGGTCATACGTATATTCTGTGCGCTTGCCGGTATGGTCGGTTTTCTCAACGAGGCTGCCATCTAATGCGTAGGTATAACCGTAGGAGGAAACCACCTTCGCGCCGATCTTATTCTGCACGCTCGTCACGCGGTTCGCGAGGTTATACGCATACGTCGTCACGGTGTTGTTCGGATACGTAACGCTCGTGCGGTTGCCGTTGTCGTCGTATGTGTACGTCGCGGCAACACGCCCTTTTTCCTTCACCTGCGTCAAGCGCCCCAGCACATCGTAGACGTAGCTTGTTTCGATCTCCGTCACGTCGTTTTTTCTAACGCGAAAACCCGCGCGCAGCCCGTCCCAATCGTAGGCGTAATCCTTGAAAACCTCGCCAAGCTCAAGCTCCACTTCGGCTTCCGTAATTACCCTGCCCAGCTCATCATATTGAAATAGCGCGACGAAGTTGAGATTCTCCGTCTGCCAAACCTTCCCGTTCCGGGCATATTGCGTCGCGGTGTAGCCGATTTTCTTATTCTCGCTTGACATGATCGTCTCGGAAACGGGGCGGTCGAGCGAATCGTAAACATATTCCGTAACGGCGCTGTTCCGGTCGGTCTTATTAAGCAACAGCCCCGTCGCGCCATATTCGTAGCTCTCCGAAAATCCCAGAGGATCGGTCATGCTCGCCATGCCGAAGTGACCGTAGGTATAGCGCGTAACAGCAGCGCCCTCAAACGCGCCGAGCGCGGCCATGCCCGTATACACCTCGGTTTTGCGCCCCGCTATGTCATAGGCGATGTGGGTACATACATTTCCCTTGTCGCCATGTCCAATCGTATCGGTCAGCCAATTGCGCTCATTGTATACGAAATCCGTCTGCCGCCAAGAAACCGCCTCTCCGGGCTTATTGCGCTGCGTCTTTTTGGAAATGACGTTGCCAGCCGCGTCATAGTAATGTTTCGACATCGAGCGGGCGTCGCCCTCTATCGGCACGCTCTTCGTCAGCAAACGATTCACGGCGTCATACGTGAACGCAGCCGTGTTGCCCATGCGATCCGTAACGGCGATTTTGTTCCCGAAGGCGTCGTATTCAACGCTGGTATATTTGTCTTCGGCGTTATAGCTTCTTATAACGCGCCCCGCGAAATCATACGTCCATTTGCCCGTAAAGCCCAAGCCCTTCGAAGCGTCCAGCGCCGTGACGAACGTGAGTCTGTTGCCCAGCTTGTCATACGTGGAAACATCCTTGCGCTCCGCGCCGCCGATTACGTAGCCCTGCTGTACACTTCTGCCAAGCTGATCTTTATAGTCTGAGGTCAGGATATTCGGACACACCGCGTCGCCGTACACCGTCTTGCGTGTTCTGAAATACTTGCTTTCCGCCGCATTATCGTACTCATAGGCCGTCAGAAGGTTCGCACCGCTGCCGGTCGTCTGTTTTTGAAGCGGGCGATTGAACTTATCGTATGTAACCGCTGTGGTATTCTTTATGCCGCCGCTGCCGTCGTATCGGTTGGCTTGGATAGGCCGGTCGAGCGCGTCGTATGTGTACGCGGCGAGTAAAACGTCCGGGTCGAGCAGATACGTCCGCGCCGTTTGTCCGAGGCTTGTAAACTCCACCCGGCTCCTGTACCCGCTTTCATCGGTGGACGTAACGCGGTTATTCGCGTCGTCGTAGACGACCTGACGAATGGCTCCGTTGGGGAAGGTCTCCTGCGTCAGCCGCCCAAGCGCGTCGTAAATGAACGATGTGATATTCCCGTTCGCGTCCTTCGCTCTGATAGCGCGCCCATACCAGTCGTAGACGGTCTCCGTGCGTAGCGTCCCGCCCGAATATCCCGGCGTAGAAACTGTATACGCACCGTCCGCGTTCTTCACGCCCGAAATGTATGTAGCCGTCGGCAGCGGGCTATAGATGCTCGCATACTGGAAGCGCGTATTGCGATACGCCGCGCCGTCGTATACGCGCTCTTCGGTTACGTTGTTATTTCCGTCATAGACGTATTCTTTTTTATGCTTGAGTACGTCATTCTCAGATATGGACAGTAGCTTTACGGCCTTATTATCCGAGCGGAGCGTGTAAGCTTCTTTCAGCGTCGTGTCGGCATCCCGCTTATACGTCTTCTGCGTGAGCAGTGAATACGCGCTGTTGTACTCCAGATTCGTCGTTTGATTATTGTCTGGATTATCGCTGTAGCTCTCGACGATCTGCGTAACATTGCCTTTTTGTCCGGCGGTGCCGCCGTCGTAAATCATCGCCGTGGTTTTCTGCACAAACGTCCCGCTCTGCTGTCCGTAGGTCTTAACCGTTTCGCTTGTCGGCAGCTTATCGGTGTTATACGCTATCGTTTTCTCCGAAACTGCCAAGCCGTCGTGCTTTAAAACCTCGCCGGTCATAAGGCGCTTATCGTTGAACAAGCATTCCCGGCGCGTGTAGGCGCTCCCGCTCTCCGTCAGATGCGTATCCGCGTATGAGATCGCGAAATAGGGCGTATGGTTGGTGTTCGTCCAAGAACTGTTCAGCGAAAACGAATACTTGACGATGTTCTTGGGCATATTGTCATTTTCCAAGTCCTTGCGCGACGCGAGGCAATAATAGTCCTTGTACGCAGGGCTTGGAATCTGCGCCGTAGCCTTCGTGAACGCGTAAACGCTCTTTGCACCCGTAGGATACGTGACGGTATTAAGCAAATAATAATTAACCGTCGCGGCGGTAACGGCGGGGGAAAGTAGCTGAAGCTGCGCTGCGCTGGTCGTATATGCGAAGCTGGTTACGCGCCCGATGGGGTCTTGTGCGCTCATGAGCTTCTTGTCCTGCACGGTGTAGACGCACTGTTTCGCCGTCTCGCCCGCAGGCGTCCACGCAAGTGTGCAACTCCCCGACGTTCCGGCCTTCGTGTACGTCACGACGCGTCCAAACGTATCGGTAATCTGAATGACGCTGGCCGATGGATACGCGAAAGTGACTCTGTTCCCGAAGCGGTCGTCGATGGCGATCAGCCTGCTGGTCTGGCTGTCAGAGGCATTGATCGTCTGAAAATATTCCTTCCGCC
Source organism: Christensenella sp. UBA941 (assembly GCA_002293365.1). Classification (GTDB taxonomy): domain Bacteria; phylum Bacillota; class Clostridia; order Christensenellales; family UBA941; genus UBA941. The sequence continues at coordinate 9,427 of DBDD01000078.1, forward strand.
CGTTTTTATATGTGAGCGTATAGTGGTATGGAAGATGAAGCGTACCGCTTACTTGCGCCAGTGCCAAATCCGTAAGCGTATGATCCTTCAGCGAAAGCGTGTTCCCATTCCGTTCGATTGCGAACGAGCGCCCGTCCGATAGGTGCAGCGTGTCGTTGTACGTGATGCCTGACACCCGTGCGCTCTGCGAAACCGATTCTATGGACGATAGCAGAAAACGCCAGCCGTAGCCCAAGCCATACATGTTCCAAAAATGATCGTTGGCACGCGCCGTATTCGCTCTTGAGCCGGCGTTGCCTACAACCTCGCTGTCGTTCGCGTTCGCTGAATCATATTGCCGCGCGATTACCAGATCGTGTCCGTTTTTCCCCGGAAGCGTTAAATCGACAAATGTAAGCTGCAAATTGCCGTTATTCATGACTACGGTTTCATTCATGTTTCGCGAAAATAAAAACGGAGCGTCGAATTGAGATTCGGCGTTATATGGGATCGGGTCTTCCTCTTCCTCCTCGCCGCCGCCGGATGACGACAGCATTTTTATTTGCTTGGCACCGGATTCTTTTTCCGCATCGTCAGGTTGTTCGTCAAAATCGCTCTGTGGCTCCGTTGGAATGGCGGGGTCTTCCACCGGTTCGCTCGACGTATCGTCCGAGGCGGTGAGGTCGTTGGTGAGCGAGTCTGTGTTCGTCGTTGTTTCGGGCGCTGTATCCGAGGCAATATCGCCGTTCTGGAGATCGATATTGCTGGTTACATTGTTTTCGCTAAAGTTGTTCATTTCCTTTTCTCCTTCTGAAGTTTTAATTATTGAAAGTAAAAGCGTTTATTCAAGAAAGTGTGTACCATACCCGGACAGGCGTATCGCCGTCCCGCAAAGCTTCAAAGCGTATGTATGAAATCAAGTCCGGCCTTATAATTCCGTCCTGCTCCGTGCGGCGATGGGTAGAATCATCCGCGCGTGACTGATAAGCGTCACAGAACATGAGCTTGAGAATATCCGGATCATGCTTAAAGTTCAGGGCGAGGCTATTCAATCCCGGATGGAGCGCCGAGGGTAACAACCTCGTATTAATGCCTTCGAGCTTAAAATAATATTGTTTCCCTTTGCTGACCGTCAGTATCGTTGTCGCGCTCGGTTCAGGCCGGGCAATGGCGTCGCTGCCAGCGGGTGAAACAGTGACTACTATGTTGCCCTTCCGCTCAATACGCTTGTTAAGGCTGCGGATTTTATTGGTTATATCCCAAATCATGTCTTCCAGCAATTCGCATTCGTCGCCGGAACCCATCATCATTGGTATGTCTATGTCCGCCGCTTGATTGACGTCGACGGTCATTCTGTTTGTATGTTCCATTTCAAACTCCTTTTGCCGACCAACAGGAAACCGGCTACGAAAGCCGGATGCCCGTTTTGCCGTTCCGCAGCGCTTCAAACTGAAAGCACGTTATGATGCTCGCCCATTCCTTGCCGTCTATCTCGCGGTTAAACGTGAAATGGACTTCACCGTTTAGGTGTGAGCGAATATCGATTAGCGTACCGGGGACAAGTCCTGCCGATACCGCCTTTTCAAGCGTTTGGGCGGCGAAGTCCGTCAGCGTAAGCATGGCGGGGTTATACCTGATCTTCATGATGATGCGCTGGTTATTCATGAGCGGCCCCGCTTGGAACCTCCGTATTTCCGTACATTCGAGCGCAAAACGATATCGCTCCCCCGTGCAGGCGATGAAGCTAACTTCTTCATCCCGCTCTAAAATGGGAATAACTTTAACAGGCGTGTGAGTAAAAAAGGTGGTCTCCCCAAATGCGTTCTGCCCCTTAATACGGTAGCTCGCCGTTTTCACGCCAAGCTGGACTACGTCAGTAAAGGATACGTGCGGATTGGCATCCGCTGCGTTCTCCATCTCGCCCCATGACTGATTCCGCTTCGCCATATCCGCCCACGAGGATTGCGTCGCTTCATGATCCGCCCACGACATGCCTCTGGACAAAAACGAACTGGAATCCGCCCAGCTTAAATCCATCGCTTCAAATTCGCCCCACGACTTTCCGGCGGAATCCTTATCGCGCCAATCCTGTCCTTGCGCCGGAGAGGGAACGAGAGCGCCGGGGCCTTCATAGATCGTAAAATCGGCAGACGCGTTTTGTGAATCCGCCCAGCTTTGGTTCTTCGCCGCCATGTCCGCCCATGATTCGTCCCGAGAGTGGATGTTTTCCCAACTTGAGCCGGTTGCAGGCGCGTTAAAGTCCTCGTTCCAGCGCCTTTCAAGCACATAGGCTGTCGCGCCGGTCATCACGCGCCAGAAAACGACGGCATCTTCGCCTTCATGCAGGGCAGGGACATGCAGGCAAGCGGGCGTGATGGTCAGCAGATCGGATTCAATCGGCTCCGATACGCCGTTAGCATCGTATGCGCTTACCCTGTACGCCGCCTTTTCCAGACCCTGTTGTAAATGTTTAAGGAAGTCGTTGTATATAACGATTCCATTCTGAATTGTGAAGTCGCTTTTTGGGCCTTGCGCGATAACGAGGTTTGTCGGCTCCGCCTCTCGCTCCGCCCACGTCTTGTCTTCATTGTGTATATCGCCCCAGCTTTTTTCAGCAGAGTTGATATTCTCCCAGCTTGGGCCAACAGCGGGCGTGCTGAAATCCTCATTGTAACGCCGCTCCACGATATAGCCCACCGCTCCCGGCACGTCCGGCCATGAGAGCGCGACTATCCCGCCCTCGTCAGGCTGGGTAATTTGCAGGCTTGTCGGTTGTGTCGCCATTGCTCATGTTCCTCCTGTTGTAATTGCATTTCATATTTCTACTCGCTTTCTATAATAAATAAGTTGTTACGCGCCCGTACTGCTGAATATCAGCGCGAGTACCGCTCCGACGAGCGCCGCCGCAATCGAGTTGACGATTGTTTGCACCATCCCGTCGATGCGCTTTTTCGGTGCCGCCGCGTTTTCTGCTTCTCTGGCTTCGAGCTTCTTCAGGCGATCCTCAATATGATCCAAGATAGTGAGGACGCGGGCTTGATTAGCCGCCAGAGTAGCCAAGTCACCGGTGTTTTTCTCGATAGCTTTGCGGCTTTGGGACAGGTTTTCCGAAACCTGTCCGTGCCGCAGTTCGCATTCTCGCCTATCTATGTACTCATCTGGCATATCATCCCCCCTTCGCTCCAATCGGCGTTTATTTCGGTTGGCAGTCGCAATCTACCTAACTAAACCGATTGACAGACGCGCAGTGTCATTGTAGAATTAAGTATAGTCTCGTAATCTCAAATAGTCAATGATTAATCTTATGATGTATAGGTTTGTTACAATTGGCTAAAAGGAGCGTAATATGCTGAACTACGACCGAATCGCGACGCTGTGCAAACTCAAAGGCTGGAGCAAAGCCGCTATGCTGCGGCGTATCGGGTTAAGTCCCAGCGCGATCAATGATTGGCGATTGGGTAAGGCTTCGCCCGCAAAGCACATCACCAAACTCGTCGAGGTCTTGGGAACGACCGAAGCGTATCTGCGCGGCGAAGACGATAATCCGTTTCCGATCCCACAAGAGGCCATATCTTTAGGTTCGCGAATACCCGTTCCCGTACTCGGCGAGGTAATGGCTGGCCCCAACATGTATGCGGAGCAGCGATTTGAAGGTTATGAGTACGCCGACGAAGCCGACCCGCAGCGGCATTACTACCTTCGTGTCAAGGGTGACAGCATGGAGCCGGATTTCAGAGCCGGGGATTTCTTGTTGGTGGATAAAGAAGGGGAGATTCTAAACGGAGACATCGCCGTAGTTATAGTGGATAGCGAAGAAGGCACCGTGAAAATCGTACATTATCAGGGCGACGTGGTTGTGCTTACATCGATCAATCCTTCGTATCCGCCGAGAATTTGCTCTCTCAAGGATATTTTCTTTTGCGGGAAGGTTGTGGAATTGAAGCGGAAACTGCGTTAACGATGGTTTGGGCTATTGAATGCGGTTCGGGTCATTTGCACCAATCCTTCCAATCGTGTACACGGCATTGAAGCCCGAAGGCGTATCGTGTATAATATTGGTGCGGTCGGAAGGATTGTATCAAAGGTGACGTGCAGACACAGAAGAAGACGTCACCTTTGATACAATTTCAGAGGGCGGGAATACCCCTAGTTATAGGGGTATTTTTGTATTTATTGGCTCGGAGAGTATTTGAAATAGCCGCATATTGAGGGCCGGAGTAGCAAAAAACGCTCAGGCTATGCGAAAGCGGGATACACGATTGCACCAGAGTTTCCCACAATTTTCCTCCCGATGCACCAGCCAGTTAATAAAACGTGTAAAAGGCAAATCCCAGCC
>DBDD01000109.1 GCA_002293365.1 Christensenella sp. UBA941
AAATCCTGGCCGGCGTTTTACAGCCGGACGAAGGGCAAATAGCGTATCCCGACGGCGCGCGGCGCGGCGCGGACGCGAAGAGGGTCGTCTCGTTCCTGCCGGACTTGATGAGCTTCCCAAGCTATATGAGCGTTGGCGAGGCGTTTAACTTCTGGCGCAATATGTACCCGGACTATTCCGGCGAAAAGGCCGGACAAATGATCGAACTGCTGGGGCTAGATCTTGCTACGCCGCTAAAACGGCTTAGCCTTGGCATGAAGGAGCGCGTTTCGCTGGCGCTGGTATTTTCGCGCAAGACCAGATTGTATCTGCTCGACGAGCCGCTCGGCGGGATCGACCCTCTTGGCAAGGCGAAGATACTCGATTCCATCATCGCGGCCCAGCTTGACGACGCCTGTATGCTGATTTCCACGCACCTCGTCAAGGACGTCGAGACGATATTGGACTCCTTCTTCATCATCGCGGACGGCAAGGTGATATTCGAAGGCGACTGCGAAAAGATTCGCAAGGAATCCGGCAAGACCTGCGAACAGGTTTATTTGGAGGTATGCTCAAATGCTAAGCTTAATTAGGCATTTTATCCGTATAGCGTCCGCAAGGCGCATGACGGCGTTTCTCGTCATGGCCGCGGTCAACGTATTCTTTATCGTTTGGACGGCACTGGTTCCGTGGAATCTGGCTTTATATATCGTCGCGGTGTCGCTGAGCGGCTGTGCGCTGTGCGCCCTGTTTATCTTTCAAATATTAGGGGACGCTTCTATCGATAGGTATCTGTTCAAAGCGCCTCAAGGCTACGCTGTGAATCTGATGCCAGTCAAAAGCTGGAAGCTGCTTTTAAGCCGGACGATAGCCATCGTGGCGCAGGACGTAATCGGCCTGATGCTGGGTATCGCGGGCACGACGTACCTGTCGCTCCAGCTCGGCGACGTTGGCGAGCGCGTACTCCGCTATTTCGACTTCGAATCGATCCTTTGCAGCGCACTGCTGTTCGTAATTGTGTACACGCTTGTCGTATTGGCCGTCGCCTTCGCGCGAATACTAAGCAACAGCGTATTCTTCACAATGAAGGGCCGCGGAATTTTAAGCCTTCTGGCTACGCTCGCCGCGCTGTACGTTTTAAGCTTTCTGGACTTCTTGGCCGCGCCGTTTGGCAATATCCAAAGCTTTGGCACGATGTTCGTCATAAACGTGGATTACGGCCTAAGCGCCGGGGCCGTCGCGTATCTGCTGGCGCTTGTCGCGCAGTGCGCCGCATTGTTTATAGTATCGTCTCGTTTAATGGAAAGGAAGATCAATCTATGAAAAAGCTAATTACCGTTATCGCGCTAATCATGGCGCTCGCCGTTATGACGGGCTGCATGGGCTGCGTTGCCGTGAGCTGGAACAACGGCTGGAATCACGGCGGAAGAAACTCCGTGCGCGGCGAAGGCGCAATTACCTCCGGCGAATACGAGGTCGGCGCGTACGATTCCGTCGACATACGGGGATTCATGCGGGTCGTTTATTCCGCCGAGCCGTCCACAAAAATACGTTTGGATATTCAAGAAAACATCCGGCAGTACATTACCTTCAGCGTGAAGAACGGGATTTTGATCGTCGACAGCGAGAGAAATATCGTAGTTCCGGGGCTAAGCGATACGCCAACGTTGTATATTTTTAATCCAAGCCTGAGGGCCATGTATGTTTCCGGAGCGGTCACGATAGATAATTCCGATACGATCACCGGCGAATCGTTCAGGCTGGACGTATCGGGCGCGGGCGATGTCGATCTGACGCTCGACGTGAAGCGGTTCGACTCCGATATGTCCGGCGCGGCAAACCTGCGGCTTAGCGGCAACGCCGAGGAAGCGGACGTATCAATTTCCGGCGCGGGCGATATCGACGCTCTCAACTTACAGACGAAAAGGGCGCGCATAGCGCTTAGCGGGGTGGGCAGCGCGAGCATAAGCTGCTCGGACGAGCTGGACGCTTCCGTAAGCGCCGTGGGGAGCCTTACCTACAGGGGCAGTCCGACAGTTCGCCAGAGCATAGTGGGCGTAGGCAGCATAAAGCAGGTACAGTAGGGGCGGCCTGCTTGGCCGCCCGCGACACAAAATTATTCTAATCCTGTAGGGGCGGATAGTAATCCGCCCCTGAGATTTTCGGGCAAAAAGCGACTCGTTTACAGATGAAGCCGAATAAGCTTTTCGCCGAATTATATCATTATATTAATTTTTATGGTAATATAATTGTACACAATGGGGTTGCCCTATGGGCTGTTGTTAGCTAGTCGCCAAACTTCGAAAGAAGGGAGGTGAAGTTTATGGACATTACATNNCTGATCGTAGTGCTCCGGATAACGCGAAACAACCGCCGCGGCTAATCGTCGGTTGTTTCTAACCTAAACCTACTTAACTAGGAACAGCCGCATAGCGGCAATTCCCTTGTGTTTTTATTATAGGCGATTCGTTGGAAAAATACAAATAAATATTTGCGGCTTCCGTCCGCAATTTCAAACGGCTATTTCAAATACTTCCGAAGGATCCTAAGCATCTCGTTCATATCCAAAGGCTTGCCGAGATGCCCGTTCATTCCCGCCGCGAGACATCTTTCAACGTCCTCTTTGAAGACGTTGGCCGTCATGGCGATTATGGGGATTTCCTTCGAACCCGGCATCCCCAGCGCGCGGATATGCCGCGTGGCCTCGTAGCCGTCCATCTCCGGCATTTGAACGTCCATGATGATCATGTCGTACTTTCCGGGCGCTTGGATGAACTTATTTACCGCTTCCATGCCGTTTTCGGCGCAGTCGATCTCAAGCAGCGTAGGTTCGAGCAGCGCCAGCACTATTTCGCGGTTTATCTCCATATCCTCGGCGAAAAGAATGCGGCTGCCTTTGAAAATACCGCTCATATCCAAAGGCGATTCGTCCATTTTTTCGTTCACGATTCCGATACACTCGCTGATAACGTCGGCAATAGCGGAAGGAAAGATAGGCTTTAGCAGGAATCTATCGACGCCGGCCTTTCGCGCTTCGTCTTCCACGGCGCTCAAATCGGCGGAGGATATCATGATGACGATAGAGTGCCTCGGCTCCTTCTCCCTCGCCCTAATCTCCCGCGTAAGTGCTATGCCGTCGATCCCCGGCATTTTTAGGTCTACGAAATAGATATTATACGAGCCTTTCTCGTTGACAAGCCTAAGGGCTTCCCTTGCATCCGCCGCGACCTCGCAGCTCGCGCCGAAGCCCTGGACGATTTCATGGAAATATTCGAGAATATCGTTGTCGTCGTCCACTGTCAGTATGCGTATGTTCCCCCAATTGACATTTTCGTACGCAAGGCCGTATTTCTTGTCGTCGCCGCGCTTGGCCTTAAAGGTAAACGCGAACGCGGAGCCCTTCCCCATTTCCGACCTTACCCGTATCCTTCCGCCCATCATCTCGGCAATGTTTTTAGATATTGACAGCCCAAGGCCAGTACCGCCGTATTTTCGCGTTGTGGAGGACTCCGCCTGCTGGAACGACTGGAACAGGAGGGACTGCTGCTCCTCGCTTATACCTATGCCGTCGTCTATAACCTCAACTTCGACTATAACCTCATCCTCCAATTCGCTTACAAGACGGGTTTTCAGCTCTATACTACCGCGATCCGGCGTAAATTTGGCCGCGTTTGACAGCAGGTTCGTAATTACCTGCGCGATTCTCTGGTCGTCGGCGTAAAGCACCTTGGGTATGTCATTGTCGATATAAACCGAAAGCTTTTGTTGTTTTTCGTCGAGACGGAAGTTTATGACGTTCACGACCTGTTGCAGCGTCTTTTCGAAGCTGAAGTCCGTTGGCGAAAGCTCGATTTTGTTCGCCTCTATTTTGGACATATCCAAAATGTCGTTGATTACGCCCAAAAGATGCCGGGACGCGTCGTCGATTTTTGCGAAGCAATAATCTTTGCGCTCCGCGACGCCGGCCGTCCGCCCAATCGCCGTCATGCCGACTATGGCGTTAATTGGCGTGCGGATCTCATGGCTCATATTCGCGAGGAACGCGCTCTTTTGCCGCGACTCCTCGTCCGATTTTACCCTAGCCGCGTCCAGGCGTATTAAGATGCCGATCAGGATACCCGCGAGCACGGCGGAGAGCAGCGCGATTATGAGCCCCATGTTGGATAGGCCTTGATAATATTGGCTTTCCGGCGTTACAAGCCCGAGATGCCAGCCGTTTGGCAACGCGCGGAAAAACGCGACGGCGTTTTCGCCTCTGAAGGCTACGATAGGCTGCTCGGATACGCCATGGCCGCTTGATATTGCCTTGGCAAATTTGGAATATGGCAAGGTCGGGTCGTTTATATCCAATCCTTCAAAGACTTCGTTTGGATGAAACATCGTCACGCCGTCTTGATTGATCAGCATACCGTAGCCGCCCTGATCCAAGGCCGTATCGACGATAAATTGCCCCAATAGATCGATAACGACATTTAAGCCTGCGACGCCGAGCCGCTGGCCGTTATCGTCATATATGCACTTTGCGTAGGTGTACGTCACATTCCCGCTGTCGTCGATTATTGGCGTCGTCTGGATAATCCCCTCGGACGCGCAAGCTTTATTGAACCACTCCTGTTCAGCAGGCTTATAGCCCGCGGGGAGATGCGCTCTGGTGCTATATATTAGGGTCGGCCAATCGGGCTTTCCTTCATGATACAGAAAGAAATCGTGTATACCGGACGAGCTGCTGCCGTCTAAATAGCCGTAGCCCGTTATTTCGCTTGTATACTCCTGAAGCCTTCCGAAAGAAGCGCCATAGACGATCATGGAGCGTGTTCTCTCCGCATAGCTCTCCAAATTCGCCTCGTATTCCGCAAGCTGAGATGTTATGCGTTCCTCCGTCATGCTGAGTACGGTGTTTGCGTTACGCACCAAGCTTTGGCGTACGATCGAACTCATAAACAGATAGCTCAGCACGGCCATCGCCACAAACGCCAGCGCCGTAAACGCGATCTGGGTCAACAGCGTTCGGTTCCATTTCGTTTTTCGAGATATAGAACCCATTGTTTTTCCCTTCCTTATTTGCGCCAAAGCAGGATTATAAAAAATCTACAACCATATAATACTAACATACATTATATACGCTTTTGTGCGATTGCGTAAAGGGAATCCACATAAAGTTACATTCAAATTTCACTAGTTTCATTTAAATTACAATTTTGACAGGCCGCATTGAAAATCATCCTATTATGTCTATATCCTTTAGCGCATTGACAGCAGGACGCGTCATTCGTTAAGATAGACCTAAGTAAGCGCTGATTGACTGACCCAATACTGTAGGGGCGCGCATTGCGCGTCCGCGATTAGAATGGATGTTCGGTTTTGGGGTCACGGACGGACAATGGCCGCCCCTACAGGCTGCCGCCAAATTGTAGGGACACCATACATGGTGTCCGGGGGTTTGTTGCACCGGACGCGATGTATCGCGTCCCTACAGCGTCCGTGATTAAGAAAGGAGTCACTCTTACACAATGGACACCATACTCATAACCGGCGCGTCCCG
>DBDD01000268.1 GCA_002293365.1 Christensenella sp. UBA941
TGGGGCCTGATGAACTAACGAGCATCCGCCGCCTCCTGATGTTAAATGCTTGTTTTATTATAACAGCTTAGGGGGAAAGTACAAGGCGGATACGTTTTCATGCGCTATGAACTATTTTGCGTATAATCTTCAAAATCAAGTCTATAACATTGACAAACAGCGCATAATATGCGTATTATGAATTAGATTTTGCGCGTTATTCGCAAAATGGAGGCAGATACTATGTTGCTAGAATTTCGAGCTAAAAACTACAAATCTTTCTGCGACGAGATGGTGTTTTCGATGGCGCCCGCGCAAAAGCAAAAGGGGCTGGACTATAGTATCCTTTCGATGAAGGGCGGAGCAAAGACCTATAAGGGCTTGTGTTCGTCGGTTGTGTATGGGCCGAACGCTTCTGGGAAAACGAATATTATTAGCGCAATGGATACGTTTAAGCAGATTGTGCTTAGGGGGCATATTAGGAATGAGAAGGTAGCCACCTCTTTAAATTTTGCAGCATATGCATTAGAGCTAGTACCTAATGCTTTTTCAGCCAATCCAGAACCGCTCAACATGAGCATCAAGTTTATTGAAGATGAACTCAAAATCGAGTATTCCTTCACTGCTGATCTTGGAGAATTTGTAAATCCGCTTGGATACAGGAGAATTCTTGCTGAAAGTTTACGAGTTAACAATGAGATGGTTTTTCAACGCAAAGAAACTCTGCGTATTTATAGACTTTCCTCAATCGAAGAATATTTAAACGACACTCTACGCGAAAACTTTGATGCTGCTAAGAATTTATCTGTAGGAGGACTGATTGAACAAGAGTTGTTCTTAATGAACGGGTTTAGAAATTTGTTTGCTTCTAAACTTGTAAGAGTGATAACAGCTTGGCTTAAAGATAAGTTCGATCTAGTATATCGCGCAGACCAGCTTGAATTGGCTGCCGAAGCAGAAGACGGCATGAGATTGTATACTCATGGTCCTCTTAACGACGCATTAAAAGAAGCATTTAACGTATCGAATACAATTGGTTATTATGATTCTAAAGACGAAAACGGAACGACTTTGATTTCCTTTGTTGCTGATAATGGACAGAAAGGAATTAAGGCGGAGGTTTTCGAATCATACGGTACCCTTCGATTCGCGACAGCTGTTTACCCATTAGTAGAAAATGCGCTTAAAACCGGCGGTACCCTCGTCGTCGACGAATTCGACGCCTCAATTCACCCGATGGTGCTCATGAACATAATTAAGATATTTCATAACAACGAAATCAACAAAAACGGCGCGCAGCTAATCTTCAATACGCACAATCCGATCTTCCTGAACTCCAGCCTCTTCCGACGCGATGAAATCAAGTTCGTCGAGCGCAACGAGGAAACGAATTGCAGCGAGGTATATTCGTTGTCCGATTTTCGCACCTCCGGCAAGTACGGCGTTCGCAAGACGGACGACTATATGAAAAACTATTTTGTGAATCGATACGGGGCAATTAAAGACGTCGATCTTTCAGAGCATTTTTTGAGCAACATGGAGCAGGATCAAGAAGAGGTGCAATAATGGGCATACGCAACTCAAAGCCTTTTATCCGGTACTTTTCAGTCGAGGGCGAAACTGAAAAATGGTATCTCGACTGGCTAGAAAAGCAAATCAACGCTTATTCCAACTTAGATTTTAACGTAAAACTTGAAAGCCGGGTAAAGACCAATCCTGTCCGCTTCGTTAAAGGGCTTTCATTTTTGCCCGATAAAGCCGAGCTCATACATATTTGCGATTACGAAGGCAGCACGGACGAAAACATCAAGCGTTTTAAATTAGCGGTTTTAAATTAGCCCTTGACAGGATTACAGAGGCTAGAAACATAGTCAACGATACGAAAACTCGTAAAAATTGGTGTACATACGCTCTGGCGTATAGCAATCTGTCGTTCGAGCTATGGCTCTTATTACACAGAGAGGATTATCGCGGCTCGCATGCCCATTGCGATCAATACTGGCCTAAGCTACAGTCAGTTTATGGATTAACCGTTCAATCACTCGAAAAATATAAAAAGGAGGAGAACTTCAAATCGCAAGTCTTGGACAAGCTCACTCTACCCGATGTCTTCAAGGCCATCGAGCGAGCCGAAAAAATCGAACAGGCCAACCTACGCGATTACTCGCCGGAGAACCACAACGGTTTTCAGTACTTCGCCAAAAACCCATCTATCTCATTACACGTACCAATACGGGTGCTTTTGCGCGAATGCGGATTTATAAACTAGTATTATTTTCCCCACCCGCCCCCTCTCTCCCCAGCTCTCTCCATACTAAGCGCCCGTCGCCCCGCCAGATATTTTTTCCCGAAAGCCGCGCTTTTCCTTTGCCTTTGTCCACAATCTTTGTTATGATAGTGGTTACGATGTGGATGCCTGTTTAAGCGCATGTGTGCATAACTACGTTTTTGTAAGCAAAAGCGGGGGTATACCTGTGGATTTTCGGGCCGCACGGTTGGGGGGTATTGGGCTTTGACGCCAGCGGAAGAACTATGGTCTCGCGCCGTAAAGGTGCTTAAGTCGGAGATGCCTCCGGTCAGCTTCGATAATTGGGTACGGGACTTAAAGCCCGTATTTTTAGACGAAAGCACGCTCGTGCTCGTCGCGGACAGCGTAGTAAAGCGCAATACGCTGCGCTCGCGCTATCAGCCGGATATAGACACGGCGCTGCGCTTTTGCTCCGGCAAGGAGTTCGGAGCGCTGTTCATAATCGAATCCGAGCGCAACAACTACGAGCGGCACGAACCGGAGGCCCCAAAAGGGCCGAAAACTTTGAACGCGCGCTATACGTTCGATACGTTTGTCATAGGCTCCTCCAACCGCTTCGCGCACGCGGGCGCTTTGGCCGTAGCGGAAAACCCGTCGAATGCCTACAACCCGCTTTTCCTCTACTCCGGCGTCGGGCTGGGGAAAACGCATCTCATGCACGCTATCGGACACTATGTATACGTTCAAAACCCCGCGCTGCGCGTCATGTACGTAACGGGCGAGGTCTTTACAAACGAGCTGATCGCCGCGATACAGTCGGGCCGCAACGTCGAATTCCGCGACAGGTACCGCAACGTCGATCTGCTGCTCGTTGACGACGTACAGTTTATAGAGGGCAAAGAATCCACACAGGAGGAATTTTTCCACACTTTCAACACCTTGCACGGGGGAAATAAACAGATCGTCATTACGTCGGACAAGCCGCCCAAGCAAATGTCCACACTAGAAGAGCGATTGCGCTCGCGCTTTGAATGGGGGCTTATTGCCGATATCCAGCCGCCGGATCTCGAAACGCGCATAGCTATCCTGCGCAAAAAGGCCGAATCCGCCGGCGTAACGTGTACAAACGACGCGCTCGGGCTTATCGCCTCCAAGATCGAAAGCAATATCCGCGAGCTCGAAGGTACGCTTACGCGCATAATCGCCTACTCGCGCCTGACGAACAAACCCCTTTCCTACGAACTCGCCGAGGAGGCTTTGAAGGACTTTTTCCCCAGCACGTCGCGCAAGCATATTTCGCCCGAGTTCATCATGGACGTCGTTTCAGCTTACTATAAGGTCTCTGTCGCCGATCTTACAGGTAAAAAGCGCTCCCGCGATATTACGCTTCCCCGCCAAATCGCCATGTATCTATGCCGCGATATTATCGACATGTCGCTGCCGAAGATCGGCGAAGCGTTCGGCGGGCGCGACCATACGACGGTCATGTACGGCACAAACAAAATCGCGGACGACTTGGCCGCCTCGCCGCGGTTCCGCACGGAAATGGAAGACTTGATCAAGCGCATTTTCGATTGAATAGTTCTTGCATTTACTCGCGTCTTTGATATAATAGCCAAAAAGCCAAAAGCTTATTAGGGGGTAAACAATGTACATAATTACCGACGATTGCATCAGCTGCGGCGCTTGCGTTAGCGAATGCCCGGTCGAGGCCATTTCCGAAGGCGCCACGAAATACGAAATCTCCGACGCCTGTATCGATTGCGGTTCTTGCGCGGGCGTATGCCCTGTCGACGCTCCAAAACCGGAATAAACCGCGTCCGGCTTGTCCATAGCCAAATATTTAGATATCCGGCTCCTTATGGCCGGATTTTCTTTGCTATTCTGAAAAATATAAGCTATAATAATCCTGTTATTATTTTCATGCTTTTCAAGGGGTACTCCCCTGGCCCAGCGTCATAGAAGGGTGGTTCTTATGCGAAATATCGCCGTCTCCGAAATTGGCAAATATGTCGAAACGCTCCTCGTAGAGGCCTGCTGCGAGCTGCCCAAGCGCGTGGAAGAGGCGCTGATAAAAGCGCTCAATACCGAGCGCGGCGAACACGCACAAGATGTTCTCGAACAAATAATCGAAAACGCGCATCTCGCGTGGGAGATGAAGCGCCCTATTTGCCAGGATACGGGCATGGCCGTGGTATTCCTTGAAGTAGGCCAAGACGTACATTTTACCGGCGGCGATTTAACCGCGGCCGTAAACGACGGCGTACGGCGCGCATATACCCAAAACTACCTGCGCCGCTCCGTGCTCGACCCTCTGACCCGCCAAAACACGCACGACAACGCGCCTGCCGTACTGCACGTCTCTATCGAGCCGGGCGCGCGCGTGCGCATACGCGTCGCCCCAAAGGGCTTCGGCTGCGAAAATACGAGCGCGCTAAAGATGCTTCCGCCCTCCGCCGGAATCGAGGGCATAAAGGATTTTGTCGTTGAAACGGTCAAAAACGCCGGTTCAAACGCTTGCCCGCCGTTGGTAATAGGCGTTGGCATCGGCGGCACGATGGAAAAGGCGGCGATTTTAGCCAAGCGCGAGCTGCTGCGGCCGCTAACGCGCCCCGCCGAAAGCGAACAAACGGAAAAGCTAGAGCGCGAGCTGCTAGAGCGTATAAACGCGCTAGGCATAGGCCCAATGGGCCTGGGCGGCGATACGACGGCTCTAGCCGTACTCGTCGCGACGCATCCGACGCACATCGCGGGCTTGCCCGTGGCGGTAAATATCCAATGCCACGCGGCCAGACATAAGGAGTGGACGCTATGAACGAACAAAAACCTCCCATACGCTTAAATGTTCCATTCGACAAGGAAGCCCCGAAGAAGCTGCGCGCCGGCGAGCGCGTATTGCTATCGGGCGAAATCTATACCGCGCGGGATGCCGCGCACAAGCGCATAACCGAATCGCTCCGTCAAGGCGGCCGCCCGCCGTTCCCTCTACAAGATGCGTGTATCTACTATACCGGGCCTTGCCCCGCCGCCCCGGGTGAAATTATCGGCCCGTGCGGCCCGACGACTAGCGGACGTATGGACGCGTATACGCCGCAGCTTCTGGCAAGAGGCCTAACGGGCATGATTGGCAAGGGCAAGCGCTCACAGGCCGTAAAACACGAGATAAAGCAAAGGGGCGCGGTATACTTCGCTATCACAGGCGGTGTGGCGCTGCTCGTCGCGCAGCACGTGCTCAAATGCGAACTGGTAGCGTTTAAAGACTTAGGGCCGGAAGCCGTATATAAGCTTACTGTGAACGAGCTGCCTGTAATAGTCGCGGTGGACGCGGCGGGGAAGGATGTTTATGAGCGATAGAATAAAAATTCTGCTTCATTCGAGCAGACGCAATTAATTGCGGCAATACATCGCCTTGCTCCATTTTTAGCTGCGATTAATTAATCAATTTGATATTGTAGACGCCCTAGCATATTGCTGGTATACTTTGATTATTAGAGGGTATCGTTAATGAAAGATCGCATTGTCATAGGCTTGACAGGTCCTTTCGGGAGCGGTTGCTCTTATTTAGCTAGGGAGCACATAGTCCCTTGCGGGTATGAGTATATTTCTTTGTCCGATATATTGAGAGAGGAATGCAGTAAACGCTGGCCTGACGAAAATATATCTGATCGATCTAATTTACAGAACCTTGGTAATCGCACAAGAAAAGAGAATCATTATAATTTTCTGGCGGAACTCGCTAGCCAAAAGATTATTGATAGCGATAATAAGTGCTTTGTTGTCGACAGCATCAGAAATACCGCCGAAATTGAACTCCTAAAAAATATTGAAGGCCGATTTTTCCTTTTGGCAACATGGGCTGACGAAGAGACTAGATGGAAGCGCGTTGAAGACATTTATAAAGGCAATAGGCAAAATTTTGCCATTGACGAAAAGCGTGATAGAGATGAAGAACTTGAAGAAGGTCAACAGGTATCCTTGTGCTATAAGTTGGCAGATATCGTTGTTATTAACAACAAAAAGCTCCATAAAAATAACACCGATTATATAACGCAAAAGGCTCTGATCGAAAAATATTTAAAAATTATCAAAGGGGAAATTCCTTATGTTCCTAATGAGATGGAATCCCTAATGGCAGTAGCGTATGCGACAAGTATGAGGTCATCATGCTTTAAAAGAAAAGTGGGGGCGATTCTTGTTGATGATGAGGGCAATGTTTTTAGCTCTGGTTACAACGAAGTTCCAAGCAGCAGTTCCTCCTGCAAATCGGAGTATGCCGAATGTTATCGTTCGATAATACGTAAGGATTTTGCCAAGAAAGTTGTTGAAGTGATTGAAGAACAAGAAAAGGCAGAAACAATAATTACTGAATTCAATAAAGCTTTCAAAGTCTTGGAATACTGTAGGGCGTTACATGCAGAGGAAAATGCTATTCTAAATGTTGCTCGCAATGGAAGTTCTATGTCTTTGAAATCCTCTAAGCTCTATACGACAACCTTTCCTTGTAATTTGTGCGCGAATAAAATATCTGAAGTAGGTATTGCGCAAATTATTTATTCCGAACCTTATCCTCAGAAAGAAGCTAAAGATATTTTGGATTCAAAGGAAGTTAAGCAAAAGCAATTTTATGGTATAACGCATTATGGATATTTTAGATTGATGGAGGTAGTTAAATGATTATCTGTGAAAAATGCGGAGGAATCGCAAGCTATAATTCTTATTTTGGCGCTTATATATGTGACTGCGGCTGGAGAGTTTCATCACAAAGTAAAAAGCGTAGCGAATATGATCTCTCTCGATCCAATATATCTAATAAAAGAATCGTACGCAATCTAAGTGAGCCAATTGCACATGCTTATATATTGAAAAAAGCATAATATATTACAAGGTCCTAAAATAGGGCCTTTTTTAATGTTAAATATCAATGACGGAATCTCTTGCCCAAAAACCGATTCCAGAGTAAAATAGCATGGATGATACTGTAAACACCCGTATCAATTTCACGCAACCCGGAGGACTCTAAATGGCAAGATTCGACTACGAGATCGTCGGGAAAATAGGCTCGATGGCTCTTATCCGCAAGGACAACGACATAGACTACAATATCTTCAGCCGTATAGGAAGCGAGCTGCGCCCCGGCATAATCTGGGTCAGCTCCGGCGCGACGGAAATAGGCCGCCTCGACTACATGAAGCGCAACGACAATCGCGAGCTTATCGGCGATATCGAAGAGGCCAAGGCCGACTACAGCGCCCAGGGTCAGGCGATTTTGATGAAAAACTACCGCGAGTTTATTTCGCATAAATACTCCGTGCGGCAGCTTTTGGTCGAGCATCAGCATTTCAACGATTCGGAAAAGCGCGAGTACGTGCGCCGTTTCCTCATGCGCTGCGCCGCGCAAAACGCCGTCCCAATAGTCAACTACAACGACCCCGTCTCATTCGAGGAAAATAGGCAACTTGAGCTGCGCTCCTTTAAAGAAAGCGGGCTGGATCCGGTCGAATGTATCGACAACGACGAGACGGCCGCCGTAATAACGCAACTTGTACGCGCGCGCTATATGCTGGTTTTAACCTCCGTAGACGGTATCTACGCTGATCCAAGCGATCCTTCGACTCTCATCAGCGAGATATCCGGCAAGGACGCGGACGAAGTAACCGCCAATATCCGCGAAAATCAAAAGGCCTGTATTGGCGCGAGCCGCGCCGGCGCAAACGGCGCGCGTGCGAAGCTCGAATTCGCGATAGAGCCCGTGCTAAGCGGTACGATCGTCCTTATCGCCAACGCGAAATACGGCATAAACGACGTTATTAAGGGGAACTGCCCCAGGACTATGATTGGGGTGCGCTAGGTCTCTAGCAATTACAATTTGGAGGCGTCATATGGCCTTAAAGGAATTGCTCTCTATTCTCGAAAGCCGGCCTAAAAGGCGCATGCGCGTCCCTTCGCTCTGGAATACGATTGATTTCGAATGCGAAAATTGCGAAAACGGCGAAATCCTCGTGGAAGGCAATGCGTTCTTCTCGGCCGCGATACGGCAATGCCTCGGTCAAAGCCAAAATTCAGCGCCCGGCGACGCAATATACGCGCTCTTACCGCGCCATTTTACCGCGTGGGACTTTGGCGGCGGTCTCGAAAGCGGTACTTTTCTAAAAGCTATCGCGCTTTTGCCGCATATCAAGCGGCTGGGCATAAGCACAGTATATCTTTTACCGGTCTTTACTCCAAGCGACATCTATAAAAAGGGCTCCCTTGGCTCCCCCTACGCGATAAAAGACTATTTTTCGCTCGATCCGGCGCTTCACGACCCGCTTTTGGGCGCATATTCAAAACATCTTATCGAGCTGCAATTCGCGGCATTTGTAGAAGCTTGCCATTCGTTTGGCATGAAGGTAATGGTAGATTTCGTATTCCGAACCTGCGCGCGCGACAACGTGCTCCTTCGCGAACATCCGGACTGGTTCTACTGGATTTCGCGCGAAGGGCTCGAAAGCTTCGCGCCGCCAAGCGTGCCTACGGCATCGAAAAACATGAGTATTTCTAAAGCCGCCGCTATGGAGCTCTACAAAGCGCCCGATACGCCGGCTTATATCGCGCGCTTCCGTGAAAATCCGCGCGCGCAAAACGCAGAGAAATTCGATAAATGCGGCGGCGATTTAGCCGAAATCGAACGCGCGTTCGGCCTAACGACCGCCCCGGCTTTTTCCGACTGTTTGAACGACCCGCAGCCGTATTGGTCGGATGTAACGTATTTGCGCATGGATCTTGGTAAAAACGCCTTCGCAAAGAAATATAAAGACGCGCCGCCGTTTGTACTGCACGATACGATCAAGCTGGATATTTTCCCGCCCGATAGGCCAAACCTTGAGCTGTTTGAACTCATGGAAAGCCTTATGCCGTATTATGCCGGGCGCTTCGATATCGACGGCGCGCGTATCGACATGGGGCACGCGCTTCCGAAGTCGCTTCTAAAAGGAATGATTGCCCGCGTACGCGAAGCAAAGCCCGATTTCACGCTCTGGAGCGAGGTTTTCGATATCGGCAGCGCGAAAAAAGAGGCCGCGGCGGGCTTCGATTTCGTCACGGGCGACGTTTGCTTTTCGCTCAAGCGCTTGCTCTACGGCGAAACCGCGCCTGGGCTAACAAAGCTAATAAAAGGAGGGGCTTGCGTCGCTGCTCCGGAAATGCCCGATACGCCGCGCGCCGCGCTGCTATACGATATCGAGCTGCCGGCGCTTTCCAGCAAGAAGGAGCCCAACCATAAAATACGGAACTATAAACTTAGCTTAACGGAATTTATCCCGCCGCTTGGCCCAACAATGGCGTGGAAGAGCGCCATAACTTTTTGTACGCTGTTTCCGAACGCCCGGCCCTTCTTTTGTGCCGGGCTGGAGCTCGGCGAAACACAGCCCATGAACCTCGGCCTAGGCGAAAGTGTGTTCGGGCGTTTCGCCTTGCCAGAAAGCGATCAAGACTACGGCAAGCTCGCTTTTTTCGACGCTTGCAGGCTGCATTGGACGAATCCGGGAATTGAAGCGAGAATTGGGCATATTAGAAAGTGTATGGAGGAGAGAGGAGCGCTAAAATGACGAAACGCGTCGCGTATTTTTGCATGGAGTTCGGGCTGCACGAGGATTTTCGAATATACTCGGGCGGGCTCGGAATTCTCGCGGGCGATATCCTAAAGGCCGCGAAGGACGAAAATCTTCCTATGGCCGGCGTAGGTATCCGCTGGCGTCAAGGCTACGTCCGTCAAAAATTGGACGAAAGCGGCCGCCCTTACGATAGCTTTTATGAAGAAAATCATCCCTTCTTGGAGGATACCGGTATTACTGTCTCCGTTAAAGCGCGCGGGCGCGATATCGCGCTGAAGGTCTGGAAATGCGATTGCTTCCAAAATGTTCCGCTCTATCTACTGGACGCTTACGTACCCGGTAACGCCGATATGCTCATTACCGGACAACTCTACGGCTGGTTTGGCGAAGAACGGCTTGTTCAAGAGATTATACTGGGCGTAGGCGGGCTGCGCGCCCTAAAGGAGCTAGGCATAAAACCGGACGTCTACCATTTTAACGACAGCCATCCTGTCGTCGCCGGGCTGGAGCTCCTTCGCGAGGAGATTGAAAAAGGCGCTGAATTCGAAGACGCTTGGAAGAAAATTCGCAAGAAGATCGTATTCACGACGCATACGCCGGTTATCGCCGGAAACGAAAGCTACGATTACAAAATTCTCGACTACGTCGGGGTAACGAAGGGCTTTACCAAAGCGCAGTTAAAGCAAATCGGCGGCACGCCCTTCGGTATGACGCCCGCGGGCCTACGGCTCTCCAAAAAAGCCAACGCCGTCGCCCAATTACACGGCGAAACGGCGAAAGAGATGTGGAAGGATATCGACGGCGCAGCGCCGATACTCGCTATAACAAACGGCGTACACAACGGCACGTGGCAGGATTTTACAGTCGCAAAAGCGTCCGGCAAAGATCTTTGGAACGCGCATCAGGCGCTGAAAACCAATATGCTAAAGGAAATTTCCCGTAGAAACGGCGTCATATTAAGGCCGGGAGCATTGACTATCGGCTTTGCGCGCCGCGCCGCGCCGTATAAGCGCTCGGATTTAATTTTCCGCAAGCCGGAGCTAATCGAGCCTATGTTAAAAGACGGTGTGCTTCAGCTGATTTTTTCCGGAAAGGCGCATCCCAACGATATGGGAGGAAAAGACATCATCGCGAATCTTGCTCAAAAGGCGAAAGAATTCCCCGATTCTGTAGTATTTTTAGAGGACTACGATATAGAAATCGGCAAGCTTTTAACGCGCGGCTGCGACGTTTGGCTAAATAACCCCATTCGCCCGATGGAGGCCAGCGGTACAAGCGGCATGAAAGCCGCAATGAACGGCGTGTTAAATCTTTCGGTCTTGGATGGCTGGTGGCCGGAAGGCTGTGAACACGGCGTCAACGGCTGGCAAATCGGCGGCGGCTACGAGGGCGAGGATTGTGACGAAATCGACCTGGATTCGCTTTTTGACGTGCTTATAAACGAAGTAATCCCGACGTATTATAACGATCGTCAAAAGTGGATCAAAATGATGCGCGCCTCTATCGATATGGCGACGGTAAAATTCAGTGCGGCTAGGATGGTTAAGGAATACTACGAAAAGATGTATTGAATAATCTTTTTATCTGTAGGGGCAGACCTTGTGTCTGCCCAAATTGCGCGCCTCCTAAATTCTTTAATGTATAGTATATATGCCCTACGGATAAATTTCAATAATGATTATTCTATTCTGCCGTCCCTTACGGTATACGCCCTGTCCGCTTTTGGCATAAAGCCCTCCGCTCCCGTGCAGGTAATAAGCGTTTGAGCGCCTTGTATAGCGTCAAAAAGCAGCTCGCGCCTATATTCGTCCAGCTCGGAAAGTACGTCGTCCAACAGCACAACCGGCTTGTTATTCGTTAATTCGTTTACCAAAGCTATTTCGGATAGCTTCAGTGAAAGCGCCGCCGTGCGCTGCTGCCCTTGCGAGGCGAAAAGCCGCGCGGAGCGTCCGTTTATCGATACGTTTATATCCTCGCGATGCACGCCGAATGTCGTAATACCGCGGCGCAAATCGGACTCGCGGTGTTTTTTCATCTGTTTAAGAAATTCTTCGGCGTAGGCGGATCCATCGGCTATTTCTTTTATACATGAATCGTATTCTACTAAAAGCGTCTCTTTATTGCGGCATACGCGCGCGTGTATCTCGCCCGCAAGTTCGTTTAACCTGCTTATAAACGATACGCGCCAGGACGCGATTTTAGCGGCTGCTTCCGCCATTTGGTGTTCCCATATGGACAGCATATCCAAACGCGGCTCACGGAGCTTTAAAAGCGCGTTGCGCTGCCTTAAAGCGCGTGCATAGCTTTGTAAAGCCTTGCAGTACAGCGGGCGCATCTGCGAGAGTTCCATGTCCATAAACCGGCGGCGCTCTCCGGGGCCGTCCTTTACAAGAGAAAGATCCTCCGGCGAAAAAATGACGGCATTGAATACCCCCATTTGCTCTACGCTGCGCGCGATTAGTTTTTCGTCGATTTTAATTCGCTTTTTTGCATGCCGCGCTATTTCAACCTCTATTTCACGGTTTCCCAGCCGGTCTTTAAACTTAAGGCCTACTTTCGCCGTATCGTAGCCGTGCCGTATCATCTCGGCGTCGCCTTTCGTACGGTGCGAGCGGCCAAGCGCACATACGAACACAGCTTCGAGCAGATTCGTTTTGCCTTGGGCGTTTTCTCCAACAAAAAGATTGAGCCCATCTTCGAGCGAAAGGCTCAATGTTGAGTAGTTGCGAAAGTTGACGAGTGAAACGTTTTTTATACGCAAATATACGTGCCTCCAGCGGGGTACGCGCTTTTTTATACAAAAAATGATCTTCTATCGTTCCATTAATCGAACCGGCAAAATTAAATACAGGAACTTTTCGCCTTGCGCCGGGCGTACTACGCACGGCGAAACGCTCGTCGTAAAGTCGATAAAAATCTCTTCGCAATCGAGCACGCGCAGCACTTCTATGCAGAATTTTGCGTTAAAAGCGATTTCTAGTTCATCTCCCATTAGCGTTATCGGCAGCTCGTCATATACTGCGCCCATCTCGGAATTGCTATTAATAATAAGTAAATCTGGCGTAATAGTAAATTTAACTAGATTATTTTTTGATTCGCGGGCCACCAAAAGCGCGCGCTCGATGCTTTTCTGTAGAGCGGAACGCTGTACGCGTATCCTCGTTTTGTGTTCACTCGGCAAAATCTGGCGAAATTTTGTAAATTCACCTTCCAAAAGCCGCGCGATTATTTTCGTATGACCAAGATCGATTTGAACCTGGTTATTCGAAAACGACAGCGCGCAGGAATCCTTTGAGTCGGAGAGCGAACGCGCGATTTCATTTAGCGTGCGCGCGGGAATAACGGCCTTGGCCTTTACTCCGAAAGAGCCCGCTTCGCTGCGAAGGGCGAGGCGATAGCCGTCGAGCGCAACCATATCTAGCCGTTCGGCGTCCGCTTCGAGCAAGGCTCCCGTTAAAACAGGCTTTGCTTCGTCTTGAGCTGTCGCAAATACCGTTTGGCGGATCATGCTTCGCAGCATTTGCTGCTCTAAAACCAATTTTTCGGCTGTATCTGCAATACTAAGCTCGGGAAATTGGTTGGAAGGCGCGCCTTGCAGGCTTGTTTTGAAGCTTCCGGCCGTAATTTTAACGGAATCGTTTTCGCAAAATAGCTCTACGTCGCTGTCTTCAGGAAGGCGCTGGGCCATTTCGCAGAATAAAGCCGGTAGGACGATAGAGCCTTCTTCGCGAATATCGGCGGGGATGGTTGTTTCTATTTGGATTGACATATCGCAGCATTTGAGCAATAAAGTATCGCCTATTGCGGCAATATAAACGCCGTCGGTTATAGGTAGTGTGCTTTTTGAGGGCATAGCCTTTTGAACTATGGAAATGCCTTCGATTAACGGTGCTTTTTCAATATAAAAATGCATTCGGTCTCCTCCGATTCGATAACGATATTTTATTTTTAGACGCCGTAGTAGCCGTAGGGGGTGTGGAAATGGTGGGAAAGTGGTTTTTGTCCCCGAACGGCTAGCTTTCGCCTGTGAGTATGCTGTGGATTATGATACCATACAAAGTGGATTTTGGGAACGGAAAATTTAATCTGTGTGGAAAAACAAAATAAGTCTGTGTAGAAAGGCTGCATGAATATGTGAACAAATAGACAAATTTCGTGCGTGTTCATAGATTATTAAAATAATTTTGATATTGTAGGCTAAAATGATCATACATATGTATTTATAGAGTTGCGCCTAGGAGGAACGATGAAAAGGATATTAAGCTCGCTTGTGTCCGCGATAATTTTTACGGCGGTCATATTATCGGCGGGTTCAGCGCCGGCGAAAGCCGCGGTAGATTATTCACAAGTAAAGGTTAAGCTATCGATCGGCACGGTTACGAGCGTCGGCGTCGGCGTTAACGGCAGCTATTTTATTTTAGAAAACAGCGCGGTATTGCCGGGCTCGGGCGTCGTTGTATCCGTCGCGCCGGGACAAGCCGCCGTCTCGGTTTCGGATACGATGGGCAATCTGCTTTATTCCGGCCCCAAAGCGACGATAATTCGCAGCGATATGCAAAACAACGGTTCCGGCGTTTTACGCCTCGTTAACGCTGAACACGGTACGCGCAACTACCTCGGCCATATGACGTTTTCATACAACAACGGTGCAGTCATGGCAATAAATACTGTTCCAATGCAGCAATATCTATACGGCGTCGTCGGGCACGAGATGAACAACACCTGGCCGATCGAAGCTTTAAAGGCGCAGGCTGTCGCCGCGAGGGGCTATGCGGCGCGCATGATGACCGGCGCCGCGTACGACTTAGTCGATACCGCTTCCGACCAAGTTTATAAGGGCTACAATCCCGAGAATACAAACGTCATAAAGGCCGTCGAGGATACGGCCTGGGAAGTGCTGTCGTATAACGGACAGCTCGTTGTAACGTATTACGCCGCATCAAACGGCGGTCAGACGGATCTATCCCAAAACGCGTGGAACGAGGCGTATCCTTATTTCGCTATCGCGGACGATCCTTACGATTTGCAAAATCCCGAAAGCTTGCATCAGGACGTGCTGTTTCCTAAAAATACTCAAATGACGCCTTTAAACGGTATACTCGACAGCTATTTAAAGAATAAAATAGGCCCGATTCTTCAACAGCAGGGTTATTCGCCGTTTTCCAACCAAATTCGTATTCTCGGCATACAATCGCTGGAGGGGCATACCCCCAAGCACGCTTCGCCCAGCAAGAATTGGACGCAGGCGCGTATAAACTTATTAGTCGGCGCGCAGCAGGCGTCCATAAGCCAGGACTCGTTTTTCGGCCAGCAAATGATATCCTCCGGAGTTGAAACGCAAATACCCGTTGAGTTCAATTTTGCGCTGTCAGAATTAAAGGACGCGAATTATCCGTATCAGCTATTTACAAATAGCTCGCTGCGCATGTTCCGCATCTACGATAACGGCGATTCCTTCGTGCTTTCAAACGTGCGCTACGGCCACGGCGTTGGCATGAGCCAGCGCGGCGCGCAGCAGATGGCGAACTCCGGCATGAGCTACCGCAACATACTCTCGTTCTATTACGTAAATACGCAGATTACCAAGCTATCCGGCTCCATTATTGCCGCGCCGACGGCCGCTCCGCAGACGATAGGCTCATCCGGCGCGTCGATGGGCGTCGTAACGGCGAGTACGCTGAATTTGCGCAGCGAGCCGAATACAAAAGCAAAGGTGCTCGCAAAGCTCAAGCGCAACGACCAGCTTACCATAACGGCCGATACGGGGACGTGGTACGCCGTGAATTACAACGGTACGAGCGGCTATGTTTCAAAGGACTATGTGCGCGTCGTACAGTCGGTATCAACAGGCCAG
This sequence comes from Christensenella sp. UBA941, assembly GCA_002293365.1. GTDB lineage: Bacteria > Bacillota > Clostridia > Christensenellales > UBA941 > UBA941. The sequence goes on from DBDD01000268.1 coordinate 15,674, forward strand.
GATCTGCTGCAACAGCCTGTTACAACGCCGCCCGTCGCTACCGGCCCGATATACGGTACGGTTACGGGCGACGGCGTAAACGTGCGCAACGGCCCGGGTACGGAGTACGACAGGATTATGGTCGTAAATAAAAACCAGAGCGTACAGGTACTTTCGGCCTTTGGCGACTGGTTCCAGATAATGATCAACGGTACGACAGCCTATATTTCCGCGACGTACCTGGCTGTAAACGATCTTGGACAGATTCCGGGCTACGGTTCTTCGCTCGACGCGAGCGGCGCTGCTATTCAAGCGCCGGCGGCCGCGCCCGCGCCTACGCTCGACCCTTCCAAGATATTCGGACAGATAAGCGCCGACTCCGCCACGATACTTAAAAAGCCCACTACGGCGGCAAGCAAGCTAAAGGACGTACAAAGAGGCTACGTAATCGAGATCGTCGCGCAGAACGACGACTACTATCAGGTACTCGAAGACGGCAAAAAGTATTGGGTTATAAAGACGGCCCTGACGGTACTGGCTCAGGGCGCGGCGCATCCGAATCCGTCGCAGATATCGGAAACGCACGTGTCGAGCGCTTCCATAGCGGGCGCTTCTACGGCGGGCGCTAGCGCCTCGGCCGTCGCCGGAAAAAAGGGCAAGGTTGCGAATCTAAACGAATATACATATATTTACGAGAAGGCGGATACCAGCACGACGCGTATCGCGAAGGCTATGAAGGGCGCTGAATTCGAAATAGTATCAGAAGAAGGCGAATTCTATCTCGTTACAGGCTCTGTGAGCAAGCTAAGCGGCTATCTTCGCAAAAAGTACGTTTCAATAGAAGGAGAGGAAACAAAGCCCGAGGCGACGGCAAAGCCTAAGAGCGAGCCGGAGGCGACGAAAAAGCCCAAGGCGTCCTCCACGCCGAAGCCCACGGAAAAGCCGAAATCCAGCGCGAAGAAGGGCGATACCGTCAGCGTTTCGCGCGAGAGCGCGCGCGTATACGACGCTATCGGCGCTCCGGGATATTCGACGTTAAGCGAAGGCAGTAAAATGACGATATTGGGTTCGAGCGGAGATTACTACAAAGTTTCATACAAGGGCGGTCAAGTTGGATATGTTAAGAAGAGCTACGTTAAATAATAACAAAAGAAGGACGGATTGCCGTTTTAAAACAGCCGGCGCGAGAATCGTCCGCGCGGGCATAATACTAATGGAAATCGCCGGAGCGCATTGCGCGCCGCCGGCGATATGGGGCCTGTCTTGGAGCGGTAAGGGCTGATAGAAAACATAATCATAAGGCCGGGCGGGGACGATACCCCGCCTTTAATATTTTAAGAAATTTGCGGCAGAAAAAACAAGCGACAAAATTCCAAAAATCCGCTATGATATAAACATAGTTTTTTATTGTCGGCGGAGGTGCGCGTATCCATGCGAATGGTAGATTTAATTTTAAAAAAGCGCCGCGGAGGCGAAATGAGCCGCCAAGAGCTGAAATGGCTGATAGACGGCTACGTTGCGGGCGAAATCCCCGACTATCAGGTGTCCGCGTTGTTGATGGCTGTCTGCTTCGCCGGATGTACGGCTAAAGAGACGGCCGATTTGACGATGATCATGGCCGAATCGGGCGATATGCTCGATTTATCGCCCATTCCGGGCATAAAGGTTGACAAACATTCGACGGGCGGCGTCGCCGATACGACGACGCTTATCGTCGCGCCGATGGTGGCGGCCCTGGGTCTGCCGGTCGTAAAGATGTCTGGCCGGGGGCTGGGACATTCCGGCGGCACGCTCGACAAGCTTGAATCCATCCCGGGCGTGGATACTTCTGTAAGCACGGAGAGGTTTTTAGAGCTCGCGCGGTCAAACGGCATTGCCGTCGTCGGCCAAAGCGCGGAGCTCGTGCCCGCCGATAAGCTTATATACGCGCTGCGCGACGTTACGGGTACCGTCGAGAGCATTCCGCTAATCGCGTCGAGCGTCATGTCCAAGAAGATCGCCGCGGGCTGTGACGCCATAGTCTTGGACGTTAAGTGCGGCTCCGGCGCGTTTATGTCAAACGAAGCCGACGCTCGGGAGTTGGCGGAGGCCATGGTGGAAATCGGCTCCGCCGTCGGGCGGGATACCGTCGCCGTTATTTCGGACATGAACCAGCCGCTAGGAAGGGCAATCGGCAACGCCCTCGAAGTTGAAGAGGCAGTGGACGCATTATCGGGCCGGATATCGCCGGACGATCCGTTGATGCGCGTGAGCATGGTTTTGGCGACAAAGATGGTTCAGCTCGGCTGGCCGGGCAGCAGCCAAGAAGCCGTGACGGCGAAGCTACAAAGCGCGATCTGGAACGGCTCCGCGCTCATGAAGCTGAAAACGCTTATCGATTCATTGGGCGGCGACGGCGAGGGCGTTATAAACGGCTCCGCGCTGCCGAAGGCGAAAAAGATCATACCCATAAAGGCGCGAGAGACGGGAATTATATACAAAATGGATTGCGAGGCGCTGGGAAAAGCGGCGCTTTTGCTCGGCGCGGGCCGGGCGACAAAGGCGGACGTAATCGACCCGGCCGTGGGCATAATGATGAAATGCCGCATAGGCGATTTTCCCGGAAAGGGCGACGTGCTTGCGGAGATGCACGTAAACGACGAGACGAACGCGGAAGCGGCGGAGGAGCTTATCCACGGCGCGATCGACCTTAGCAGGAACGCGCCCGAGATTCCAACGCTGATATACGGCGTGGTGGAAAAGGATATAAGAGGATAAACAGCATGAAAAAAACCGTTTATATTTTCGCGTTATTGGCCTGTTTGGCCTTATTCGCGCTCATGGGCTGCGAGAGATTGCCGGAAGAACCCGAGCCGACGCCGACGCCGCGAGCGTCTACGTCCGAACAGCGGGATTATTATTCCGATTCGGCGGAAGCCACGCCCGAGCCGGAGCCGGATGAATCCGAAGCGCCGGAGGGCGAAGAAGACGTCGAAACGAGCGAGGAGAGCGAAGAGGAAGAGGATGATTCGGAATCGACGTTTTCTTATACGCGCAGGACGCGCGAGGAGATAGAGGCGGAGCTGAACGCCGGCGTCGCTAAAGACGAAACGGACGCGCGCCTCGGAAGCGACTTAGTAAGGCCTTATCGCATGCTGCCGCCCGCGGGGGGCTGGCGCGGGGCGTATGGCGGCGTTGTAAGGCGGGAGGAGCCTGTGGAGGTTGCGCCGGAGATACCGGTGGTACAGGATCCAGTTCCTAACATAGCTGTTAAAGTGAACAATGAACAACCAATCATAGATGCTGCTTATAAGGAGGGCGGCATAACAATGCTTTCACTTGAGAAAGTGATGAAAGCAATATCATCCGAAAGCGTTGTAGAAAAAGACGGAATAATTAGATTCATATCAATATATGGTGAAATCTACTACTTAGATTTACTAACGGGAACAATAAATCATGGCTTAGAAAGATACAATCTAAGCACATTACCAACGCAAGTAGGCGATGAACTTTATGTTCCTATTGATATGTTTACAATATTTCCTGGTGCAAAGGTATATCCAGAGGGGAATATAGTTAGAATCGAGATCACCACGCCATTTCTTGCAATAGAAATAATTCCTGAACCCGCGCCTGCGCCACCGGAACTGCCGCAAGACAATACCGGCGATGGCGCAGACGCAGGCGAGCCCGTCGAGGGCGGCGGCGAGGGTTAGCGTATACGCGGCGTTAGCGCCCGACACTAATTCCTAATTCCTATTTTCTAACTACTATTATATCTTCGGAATCAATACGTTGATCCGAACCTCCGTATCGTCCTCATCGAGCAGGAATTCCGCGTTCAGCCCCGCATCGCGTAGCTGGCGCACGGCGTTTTTCATCGTATTGACAAAAAGCCGGTAGTCCTTGAAAAGATGGATTATCTTCGCCTTTTTGGGCGGCTCGGCTTCAAGACCTTGGCCGGAGGCGAATTTGCGAATATACGCCTCGGTATCCTTTACGGAGAAGCAGCGCTTCTTGATGATATCGATCGTTTCAAGCTGCGCCTGTTCGTCCGTTAGCTTCAACAGCGCGCGGGCGTGCCGCTCCGTTAGGCGCGCTTCGAACATCGCGGCCTTGACTGTTGGCGAAAGCTTTAAAATACGCAGCTTGTTCGCGACGGTGGACTGATTCTTGCCTATACGCCGCGCCAGCTCATCCTGGGTTAGCGAATAGCCGCTTAAAAGGCATTGCAACCCTTCGGCTTCTTCCAAAAAGTGTAAGTTTTCACGCTGGAGGTTTTCGACTACAGCCATGAACGCCGAGTCCTCTTCAAACGCAGGCTGTACTATGGCGTCGATTTCCTTCCAGCCGCAGCGCTTGCAGGCGCGCAGCCGCCGTTCGCCCGCGATAAGCTCGTAATGATCGCTCATGCGGCGCACGACGATCGGCTGAATAAGGCCGTATTCGCGGATCGACTCCGCAAGCTCATTCAAGCTTTCATCGGAAAAATGCTTGCGCGGCTGCGCGGGATTCGGCTTGATCCGCTCGATCGGCAGGCGCTGTAGCTTTAGCTCCGCTTTCTGCCCAATATAGGGGGCTTGTACATGGCCGAACACGTTCTATCCTCCCGTTTTCATTTTTGTTGACGAATATCCATTTCTTGATTGGGGCAATATTTCCCTTTCGCTATGACAAGACTTGTGTATATTCGGCAAATGTAGAAGAAATATATTATAAATAGCGCTATATATGCTATAATAATAATAAAAAATACGAAGGAATGGAATGAGAAATTAAAGATATATACGAGAAATTCGCGTACGATTACGACGAATTCGGCCCGATAAACGAATATCTCGGCGACGAAGCGGCCTTTTTTGCAAAGCTTTTTGAAGAATGCGGCGTTAATACCGTTTTAGACTGCGCGTGCGGTACGGGGCAGCATCTTTTTATGCTATCAGAGATGGGCTTGGAGGTATGCGGCTCCGATTATTCTTCTTCAATGCTGGACGTAGCGAGAAAAAATCTTGAGCGGCGCTGCAAAGATATACCGCTTTTCCAATGCGATTACCGCAATTTAGAGCAAAGATTCGACGCGAAGTTCGACGCAGTAGTATGCCTGACGACGGCGTTGCCGCACATGCATACGGACGAAGACCTATTGCTTGCGCTGCGCTCTATGAAAAATAGGCTAAATAAAGGCGGTACATTGGTTTTAACGCAAGGAACGACACATTATACGCTCTCGTTGCCTTCCATTGAGGTCGTCGTTAACCGCGAGGATTTTTCGCGCGTCTTCGTGAAGGAGCAAGACGAGCGCTTCCAAACGATACACGTTCTCGATTTGTTTCATTCTAAAACGCGCATGGAAAGCGCGCGGTACGATATCGTCTATCGGATTCTATTGGACGACGACTACAGGCGGCTGCTTTCGGAGGCCGGATATAAGGACATACGAGTTTTCGGCAGCTACGATATGGCTGCGTATGACGAAAAGAGCACGCGTTTGATAGTTGTAGCTAATAACGAATAAGGCGCTAGTTTCATAGGGAATAATTGCGTTAACACAAAGAGTAGGCTATAATAGCGGCAGACGGAAATGCGGCTGTAAAAGTTATCAGTAATTGAAAGGACATATAAGATGAGCAAAGTATTGATACCGGTTCTAATAATAATATTCGGCGTACTTATGTTGCTTCGCAATCTATTTGGCTGGAATATTTCGTTCTTCCGGGTGCTTATCGGAGTCATAATTGTGGCGGTCGGCATATCGCTCCTTACGGGCGGGGCGCGCTGGTTCAGTACCGGCTTTGGCAGGCAAAGCGACTCCGGGGCCCAATACCAAGGCGCGCCCGTTGGCTCCGACCAAGAGATCGTTTTCAGCCAAAGGCATTTCACCGCTACGGGCAGCGCGAAGTTTTCCTACATCTTTTCGAGCGGTACAGTCGATTTGACGGCATTGCCGCCCGGGCCGCAAACGATACAGATCGACGCGATATTCTCCGGCGTAACGGTTTACGTCCGCCCCGGACAGGATGTTAAGCTGCGAGGCAGCGCGGCATTCGGCAGCTTCCGCACGCCCGGCGGCGACGGCGTGTATTTCGGGAATATTGGCCGGGGCGAGGGCGAGGCAACGCTTGAGGGTACGGCCGTATTCGGCGGGATAGAGGTTGTGGAGAGAGGGTAAAGACTTTTATAGTTTTCAGCAACGCATTCCCGGCAAAGCCG
>DBDD01000020.1 GCA_002293365.1 Christensenella sp. UBA941
AATACGCCGCCGCCCATTGTGCCTTTGATGCAAGCGCCGCACCTCGCTTCCGGCGTGCCCGCGACGGCAGCGGCGCTCGATTCGGAGCTAGAGGCATGGAACGAAACAAAGCCCGCCAACAAGCCGCGTACGGCCGGCTTCACGGCGCAGAAGGCAGAGCTTTTGATGCCGGCGACGGCGGTTAAATCGCCGCCGGCGAAAGCGTTCGATATCTCCGACCCTGGCGCGCTAAAATCGCTCGATACGCGTATCGTTGCGCTCGATTCGCTCATAAACGCCTTTTCGCGGCGCATGCAACAGTTCGACCGCACCGCGCCCTCCTATGAGGACGGCGTGCAGGATCTGCTAAACCGAATGCTGCAAGGCGAAGTAGACCATAACCTCGCCGAGACGCTTGCGTCTGAGACGCAGAAAATCGTAAAGAACAGGGGCGCTTCCAGCCGCGAAGTGCTGGAACAGCTCGTTAAGCATACGCTTGGCGAGCCGCAGCCGATAATACCGTTGCGCTACGCGCGTACGGTGGTACTTCTCATGGGGCCGACAGGCGTTGGGAAAACNNCTCGTCAAGCTCGCGGCGCACTTCGCGCTAAACGAAAGCTTAAACGTCGGCATCGTCAACGCCGACACGTACCGCATAACGGCGCAGGAACAGCTTAAGACCTACGCGGACATACTCGGCGTACCGCTCGACGTGATCTATACTCCCGACGAAATCGAAGCCGTGCTAGAGCGGCAGAGCGACAGGGATATTATCTTCATCGACACACCAGGGAAGCGCCCCTCCGACGAAAAGCACAAGGAGGAAATCGCGCGCATTATCGAATTGACGCATCCTACGGAGCTCCAACTGGTTCTCTCGGCGTCGACGGGGTTCAACTCCTGCGCCGAGATCATCCGCAACTATAGCTTTTTGCCGGACTATCGCGTTATCGTTACAAAGCTGGACGAAACGCCATCGCGCGGGCTGCTGCTAAACGTTTGCCATTATTCCGGCAAGCGCCTGAGCTACCTCGCTACAGGACAAAACGTCCCTGACGACATAGTAGTCGCCAGCGCCGGTGAAATTACGACGAGCATCATAGGATAAAAAGGATTGGGGTAAAATGTACGATCAAGCTCAAAACCTTCGTGAAATTGTTCAGCAGCGCAGAAACCCGGCGCCTGCGCCGAAAACGCGCGTCATAACCGTTACGAGCGGCAAGGGAGGCGTCGGCAAGTCGAGCTTTTCCGTCAACTTGGCCATAGCGCTAGCGGGGCTCGGCAAACGCGTGCTCATCATCGACGCGGACTTTGGCCTGGCGAATGTTGACGTCATGCTCGGCGTTACGTCGCGCTTCGACCTGACGAACGTCATAAGCGGCGAGATGCAGATACGCGACATTATCCTGACGGGACACGCCGGAGTACAATTCATATCCGGAGGCAGCGGCGCGCTGGATTTGATAAACCTGTCGGAGATGCAGCTTCTGCATTTCGTCAACAGCCTCTTGCAACTCGAAGGTATCGCTGATATCATAATCTTTGATACCGGCGCGGGCGTTACAGACAATATTTTGCGCCTTATCCGCTCGTCAACAGAGGCGATTATCGTTACGACGCCCGAGCCCACGGCCATAATGGACGCCTATGCGCTGGTCAAAATCATGCGCCAGTCCAACGATTTGCCGCTGATCCGCCTTTTGGTCAACAAGGCGTACTCGCCCTCGGAGGGGCAGGATACGCTAAATAGCTTCCTGCGCATCGCAAACCGCTACATGCAGCTCGAAATCAACCCGCTCGGCTTCGTATTGCAAGACAGCTCCATGTCGCGCGCGGTTCGGCTGCAAAGCCCGATTCTTGTCAGCTTCCCCAAGAGCGTTGCGGCGCAGAATATCCAGGAAATCGCCGCTAAGCTGTGCGATATCCAATTCGATTATTCGCCGCGCGGGGGTATTCGCAGCTTTCTTGAGCGTATGCTACCCATGGTTCGCAGACGGCAGTAAGCTCTTGGCGGCGCGCCGGGAACGCGCTCGACATAGAATGAAGCAGGTGTTTATATGGATCCAAGCAAGTTCTTGAAAATCGGCGAACGAATCGATATTGAAATCGAAGGAAGACAATATAAATCCGACGTGCAGGATATGGACAGGAAGGATAATATTAGCGTTTCACAGCCAATGCAAAGGCAAGCCCCGGTGTTTATCGCGCCGCATTCCGAAGTAAAGGTCGTTTTCTACCGCCCAAACGGCATGTTTGAATTTATCGCCCGCGCTATAGGCACGGCGGAGCACGAGTCGATCCGCATGATCCGGCTAAAGATACTCGAAGAGCCCCAAAAATACCAGCGCCGGATGAGCTTTCGCGTCCCGCTTCGGATACCCGTTACGGCCGTCATTACGAGCGAATTGAACCATACGGCGCGCACGGTCTATTCCTTCCAGTCGCAGTCGATCGATCTTTCAGAAAGCGGCATGGGCCTGTACGCCCCGCAAAGCTACCCGCTGGGCGCGCGCATGCGAATAGAATACGCCATAGCGTACGAGGGAGCACAAGAGCGCTTGAGCCTGATGAGCGACGTCGCGCGCTGTACATGGCCGCAAAAGATAGGCGAACAGTTCGTCCTCGGCGTAAAATTTTCCAACGTTTCCGAAAAGACGCAGCGCCTTCTTAGCAAATATATAATCCAGGAACAGATAAAAGAGCGCAGGCGAGGCTTGCGGTAAAGAAATAGGGCAAAAAATCCGAAATACAATTAAGGGATGGAGGCAACGATGGCGGAACCGGTGCGCGAGCTTTGGGACAAATACATGATCGACCGGTCAGCGGAGCTCAAAAACGAGCTTTTGATGCATTACGTCCCATTGGTCAAAACGACGGTACTGCGCATGATGCCCACATACTACGCCCATAACGATTACGACGATTTGATTAGCTGCGGCGTCATAGGTCTCATGAGCGCGATCGACCGCTTTGATCCCAAAAGAGAGATCAAGTTCGAATCCTTCGCCTCCAAGCGGATTCGCGGGTCGATCCTCGACCATATGCGCAAGCAGGACTGGGCGCCAAGCTCCTACCGCCGCAAGATAAATAGGGTAGGCGAGGCGTACAGGGAGCTCGAAGCGTCGCTTTCGCGCTTCCCGACGGAGCAGGAAGTGGCCGATCATCTTGCTATCCCGCTGCACGAGCTGCAAAAGGTGCTCGAAACGACGCATACCTTCAACATCATGTACTTCGAGGATATCGTCTCCGAAACGAGCTCCATAGACGAGCTCTCGCTTTCGGACGAGACGTCCCCCTCCGACCAGATCGAGCGGCAGGAGCTCATCTCCACGATGGGCCGCCTTATCGACGAACTATCCGAAAAGGAGCGCACAGTCGTGTCCCTTTATTACTACGAGGAGCTTACGCTAAAGGAGATTGCCGAGGTGCTTGGCGTTTCCGAATCGCGCGTATCACAAATACACTCCAAGATATTAATAAAGCTAAAGGCAAAGCTCCAAAAGGAGTTTCCGGTATAAAGGCATCGTTCCCATGACCCTAGGGCGCTCAATCGCGCCCGTCATTATAACTTGAGCGTTAGGTGATCATATGCCAGGCGAAAACAACAACCCGAACGCAGCAAAACAGACGCCTACCGACGGGCCGCCCGCCGATAGAGCACATTTTTCCGAGACGCCTGCGGACGACAGCGTCGAAGTGAACGTTACGCCAGACGGTATGGAAGCGTACGGGCGCATCATACTCGGCGCGCCCGAAGGAAAACGCGTCATGCTTGAAGACGTATCCAAGGCGCTTTTAGAAGCCGGGGTAACGTACGGCGCGGATATACAGGCATTACGCGGCTTGATATACAACCCCGGGCAGAGCGACTGGGTTCGCTTGGCGGCGGGCTCGCCCCCGATAAACGGCAAAGACGCCGAGATACAGCTCCACTTTCGTACGAGCGTTACGGGAGCGGCCCGCATAGACGAACACGATAGGGTAAACTTTTGGGAGCTAGACCTATTCGAAGTCTGTACAAAGGGCCAGCTGCTCGCGACAAAGACCCCGCCGACGAAGGGCGAACCCGGTATCTCCGTTTTCGGAAGGGCAGTCGAGCCTAAGCCTGGGAAAGACAAGCCGTTTCCTCGCGCGCGCGGAGTCGAGATGGGCAAGGACGGCCTAGCGCTCTACTCGGCGCTGGACGGCCACGTAGCGTTTCCCGAGGGCCAGATAGTCGCTTCCGATACGCTCGTCATCCCGCGCGACGTAGATATGTCCACAGGCAATATAACATACGCCGGCAATGTCGTCGTGCGAGGAACGGTTTTCGGCAGCATGACGATAAAAGCCGGGAAAAACATCGAGGTTTACGGCCTTGTTGAAGGCGCGGTTCTGGAGGCGGGCGGCAATATTACGCTACATTCGGGCGTTCAGGCCAGCGGCTCCGGACACGTCATGGCCAAAGGCAGCGTATCGGCCCGCTATATCGAGCGCGCCAACGTCATGGCCGACGGCTTCGTACAAGCCGATTCAATTATGCATTCCACGGTTGAAAGCGGCCAATATATCGTCGCCTCGGGCATCAAGGGCGTTATAATGGGCGGAAAGAGCGCGGCGCTAACGTCCATCAACGCAAAGAACGTCGGCGCGATTTCCGGCGTCGCAACCGAGCTTGAGCTAGGAATGCCCCCACAACGCCGCGCGCGCCATAAATTCTTGCAGTCGGAGATAGCGCGCGTACAGCTCGAAACGGAAAAGCTAAAGCATCTTTTGCGCCTTTTAGGCACGGCGTATATGCCCGGAGAACCGCAGCAGCGCACGGACGCGCGCGAAAAAGCGGTCGTTAGCCTGCAAGAGGATATTTCGCTTATGCCGCGCTTGCTCGAAGAGTTCGGAGAGCTTTGTACCGAAATCGAAATGATACGGGAGGGTCGCGTTAACGTTTCTGGGACAGCGCACAAGGGCGTAAATGTAATTATCGGCTCGATGAATTACAATGTCACAAAGGATATCGATTATGTTACGTTCAAGATAGACGGCGCGTCGGGGCGCGTCGAGGCTTCGCGCTACGAGCAGTCCAAGGATCCTGGAAGGAGGGGAAAGCCATGATCGACAACCGCGTGATGTTCAACGCCGCTATGAACTACGGTCAGGATCAGGCGGCGCAGTTGAAGCAACCGCAGGCGGCGCAGGCATTTTTGGCGACGCATCAGCCAAACAAAACGCAGCAGCTCAAATCAGAAGGCCGCATTGCGGATATCGAGGAGCAGGACAACTCGTCGGTACTCAAAAATGAAAGGGAAGGCGACGGCGAGGGCTATCAAGGCGGCCGCCGCGAGCGTAAGAAAAAGGAACCCGAAGAGGATTTGCCCGGCGTAGCGCTCGGCAAGGATCTCCAGGTTGTCATGCACGGGCCAAATAATCCGCTCCGGTTTGACGCGAGCGTATGAACGAAGCTACAGCGATTCCAACAGGCGCGCCAATGGGCGAATGGTATCTTTTCGCGGCGTTTGTGTTTCTTTTGGCGGCGCTCTTGATATGGTTCTATAAGCGAACGCCGCGCTCGCAAAAAAAACGCGAAGAAAAGAGCTTCGAACGCGAGGCGAAGCTTTTTAAGCTATACCAAAATATAGAAGACCTTATGGACGGCTTCGAGGAGTACGTCGAGGAGCTTCAAAGCTCGTTCCGTCTGGAATCTGGAGAAATAAAGCGCCGCGTCGAAGCGCTCGAAACCCAGCACGCGGCGATTCGTCATACGCTCCGCGATATGAGCGCCCATGCCGCCGAGCCGCAGGAAGCATACGAAGGGCCATTGGAAGCGTACGAGCCAGAGGAGACATACGAACAACCCATCAGCCAAGAAGACGGCGACGAGGCGCAAGAGATCGCAGAAGAAACGGATGATTCCCCTCTAGGTGAAGGATGGCCCGCGCCGGGGTGGCCGGACGAAGGCTTGGCGGAGTGGCCGGACGGGGACGCGCCCCAAGAACAAAGCATTACGATAGAAACGATCGAAGAGCCGGCGAGCTCGCCGGAGTCCCTCAAGAAACGCGAGCTCGCCGCGCCGCTGAACCGCGCTCAAAGGGTGCGTATCTTGCAGGACGAGGGGCTAGACGCAGTGCGTATCGCCCGGGAGCTTGGCCTTTCCCTGAATGAGGTGAATCTGATCATCCAATTGGACGTGCGGCCCGACGCGTCCTTGGTGTAGGAACTAGGAATTAGGAATT
>DBDD01000076.1:0-5608 GCA_002293365.1 Christensenella sp. UBA941
ATTCACGAGGCGGAATACCTTTTGCGCCAGTCGGACACGCACACGCTCGTCATGATCGACGGCTTCAAGGATTCGGACTACGTGGGCATAGTCAAAGAGATTTGCCCGGAGCTTGCCACTCATACGCCGGGGCAGCCGCTGCATGCAAAGCGCCTGCCGTTCCTGCGCAACGTTATAACGGTCGATTCCACGCAGCCCGGCTGCCTGACGTGGGAGCAGGCCATGGCCTACGCGGACAATACGCCCATCGAGCTGGTATACCAGCGCATGGCGATGATCAGCCGCCACGACGTTTGCAATATGCAGTACACCTCCGGCACAACCGGCTTCCCCAAGGGCGTCATGCTCACGCACTACAACGTCGTAAACAACGGCAAGACGATCGGCGACCGCATGGATCTTTCCACGGCGGACAGCTACTTGATACACGTACCCATGTTCCACTGCTTCGGCATNNCTCTCCATGACGGCGAGCGTTACGCACGGCACGACCATGGTGCCCATCCCCGCCTATTCGCCCAAGCTCGCGCTCGAAGCCATACGCAAGGAGAAGATTACGGCGGTCAACGGCGTGCCTACGATGTTCATCGCCATGCTGGAGCATCCGGACTTCGAGAATACGGACTTCTCCAACATGCGCACGGGTATAATGGCGGGCAGCCCCTGCCCCGTAAAGGTCATGCAGGACGTGCTCGACAAGATGCACATGCCTGAGATCACAATCGTGTTCGGCCAGACGGAGTCCTCCCCCGGCTGTACTATGTCCAGCTCCGACGACCCCATCGAGGTCAAGGTCAATACCGTCGGGCGCCCGCTTCCCGGCATAGAGTGCAAGGTCGTCGACCCGGAGACGGGCGAGGACTTACCCGACGACGCGGACGGCGAGTTCGTCGCTAGGGGCTACAACATTATGCGGGGCTATTATAAGATGCCCGCGGCGACGGCGGGGGCCATAGACTCGGACGGCTGGCTGCATACCGGCGACCTTTCGCGCCGCCGCCCGGACGGTAACTATAAGATAACGGGACGCATCCGCGATATGATCATAAGAGGCGGCGAGAACATCTACCCGAAGGAGATCGAGGACTTCATCTATACGCACGAGGCCGTGCGCGACGTACAGGTTATCGGCGTTCCCGACAAGGACTACGGCGAAGCTATCATGGCGTGCGTCGTATTGAAGGAGCCGGGCTCGATTTCAGAGGAGGACGTGAAGGAATTCGTGCGCTCGCACATGGCGAAGCACAAAACGCCCAAGTACGTGCGCTTCGTCGATGATTTCCCGATGAACGCCGCCGGCAAGATTTTGAAGTACAAGATGGTGGAAGAGGCCGTGGAGCTTTTGGGCTTGCAGGACGCGAAGAGGATCGCTACGGCGTAGGGATAGCTAAATAAGGCTATGGCTTTGCCAAAAGGGCAAGGCCATAGCCTTATTTGATGGCGACATCTTTTACGGCAGTTGAATATCGATCCATTCGGATATATCGCATTTTCCGTTTTCGTTTGGCACGGAAAAACGTTATTTTTAATTGACAGACAAATTATTCTCTGTTATAATACATACATATAAATGTATTTAATGAAGGCGGGGGAGTATCGATGCCGCGAAACAAATACCCGGAAATAACGCGCTCACGCATTTTAGAGGCGGCAACGAAGCTCTTTCTTGAAAAAGGGTGGCAGGAAACCACGGTACAGGACATCATCGATGAGCTAGGCGATATGACCAGAGGGGCGTTTTATCATCATTTTCGCTCCAAAGACGACATTATTAACGCAGTCGTCGACGAAGTAACCGCAACCGGTTTTATTGCATTGACGCGTGAAGCCGCCAAACTAAAATGCACTGCGCTTGAGAAGCTCCGCTACCTGACCGCCGCCGGTTTTTCCACGAATGAAAAGACGTTTGAACCCATGAAAAACACGCCGTCAGTTTTTCAAAGCCCGATCTATATCGGCAAGGTTGCACAAGATGCCATGAATTTTATCGCCCCGTACATTATAGAATTTCTGGAAGAAGGGAACAGAGACGGGTCAATGTGCGTCAAATACCCCAAGCAGGCGGCTGAAACATTCTTTTTGCTTTCTGAACTCTGGACAAACCCGTTTATATTTCCGGTGTCCAAAGAAGAATACTTGATGCGGATAGCGCATATGAGGGTGTTGCTTGACGGTATCGGGATACCGCTTATAGACGAAGCGCTCTTTATAAAGATTAAAAAGCTGGCCGATACCGTTTGGCAATAAGCTGCCATCGAGGCAGCTTATTTTTGCACACATACATACAATCGTATGTATGTAAAGCTATCTTTCGTTGGAGGATTTTATTTGTGGCTGAACAGAAAAAGAACACACGAAAGAAGGTCTGTAAAATGCTGCTAATCACACTTTGCTCATTGGTTGCTGTTCTGGTACTGGCGTTTGTTGGCTTGCGGGGATTTGCCCCGGCCATCTTACGCGCAAACCACAAAATCGAAGCTCCCGGTATCGACCGCATGGAACTGGTGGAAATTGGCGGCATACAGCAGGCGTTATATTTCCGGGGGCAAAACGTGGACAACCCTGTTATTCTGTTGGTGCATGGCGGCCCCGGCAACTCTATGATGCCGTATTTGCAACTGTATCAGTATGAGTGGGAAAATGATTTTACCGTGGTGAATTGGGATCAGCGAAACGTAGGCAAAACCTACTTGGCAAACAATCCGGAAGCCGTTTTGCCGACCATGAGCGCCGAGCGCGTGCTGGAAGATGTGCATGAGGTGACGGCGTATGTGAAGAAGCAGCTTAACAAAGATAAAATTATCCTCATGGGCCATAGCTGGGGAACGGTGCTGGGAACTATGGCTGTGCAGACCTTTCCGGAGGATTACAGCGCATACATCGGGGTTGCGCAAGTCGTTAATATGGCTGACAATGAACGTATCGGCTATGAAAAGGCGCTTGAATTGGCAAAAGCCGCGGGAAACCAAAAAGATATCGAGGCTCTGGAAGCCGTCCGGCCATACCCGCCGCAAGAATACGATCCAAACTATACGGCGATGATGACAGTAAGAACATACCAAAGCAAGTATGGGCTTTCCGTAAATATGGATTTTGGCGATATAATCAGCATACTGGCAGCCCCTTATTATTCATTTAACGAGCTGAGAAATTCGTCAATCTTCAACCCGATTAAAGTGCTTCGCGATCAGGGAGGCGTAGCGCGTTTTTTAATGGAGGGGGCCGACATGCGGGATTACGGAGCCGATTATCAAATTCCTTTATACTACATCATGGCGGAAAACGACTACATTTCGCCCTATACTCTAGCAAAGGGGTTTTTCGATGAAATAGCGGCGCCGGATAAACAAATTTTCTCCATACCAGATTCAGGCCATCTGCCTTTTATTGAAAACAGAGCAGAATTTAACCACATTTTACTGGAGGAAATAGCTCCGAAGATACGATTCTGACGCCGGTTGAGCGCAAAACGCCGCTCCTACATTTACATTGCCAATCCGATACATTGCTGTCATAATACCCTTTGTAAAGGGAGCGAGACGAATGAACATAGTCATCCTTCACGGCAGCATGCGCAAAGGCAACACATATAAATTGACGCAGGAAGTCGCGTCCATATTGCTCAAGCGCGAAGACGTGTCGATACGCGAATTTTCCGTAAGCGAGCTGGAGCTGCCGTTTTGCGAATCCTGCCACGCCTGTTTTTCCGCTGGCGAGGAGTTCTGCCCGCACAGAGAAATCATGACCCCTGTCGCAGAGGCGATAGAAAGCTGCGACGGTTTGATCATCAGCGGCGTCGTGTACTCATTGCACCTGAACGCCGCTATGAAAAATCTGATCGACCATCTCTCCTACTACTTCCACCGGCCTCGCCTTTTCTCCAAAAAGGCGCTGGTCATAACCACGACGGCCGGAGCGGCGGAAAGGCGTATTGCGACGTACCTAAAATCAGTTTTGGGGCATTGGGGCGTTGGCTATATAAAGAGCTTAAGCTGCAAAATCCAAACCAGTCCGTTTTCGCTTAACGAAAAGCAGCTCGCGAAGCTCCGCGCCGCCGCGAACGCCTTTTACGCCGCCGTTTCACAAAACAAAACGACGCCCCCTACGTTCGAGAGCGTCGCCGTACACAACGCTTTCCGCGGCATGAGCAGCGCCCCAAACGGCCCCTCCGAGCGCGACAAGGCATATTGGCGCGATTGCGGCTTTGCGAACAGGGCTTATCCGCGCCCAGTTGGCCCGCTTAAGTCGGCGCTTGGCGCGCTCGTGTTCGGCGTTATGAGTAGGGTTTTCGGGAAGAAGTGACGAAAGCGCAACGCAGCAAAGGGGGGGGAGTCCTCGCCGCGCCGCTTAGCCGTATATGATTATTGTAGGGGCGATCGCCCCGGTCGCCCGTGACATTAACGAACGTTAATTTTAGGTCGCGGGCGATCGAGGCGATCGCCCCTACGTGTTTGCATGTTTCGCATTGGGGTCACGGACGCGATGTATCGCGTCCCTACATGTTGGTGGTCTGCCTCGGACAACCGCCTGAGGCTTTTCCGCAATCCTCGCAGCTAACGCACTGGCCGCGTTTGACCCTTTTTATCATGCCGCGCAGAATCGCGGCGACCGCTGCCAAAAGGATGGCGCTTACGAAAATCGTCCCAGCCTGTTCCGTGAAAAATCCGAGCATATCGTTCTCCTGTAATATTTCCAATGATGTAGGGTCATGTTTTTGGGTCGCGGAACGGTTTGGAACCGTTCCCTACAACGGTCATGCCGCCTGTTTTATGGAGCGCCCGATTTTCCGCCCGAACGCCGGTTGTTTCCTGAAAAGAAGATATAGGAACCCGGCGAGAAGCAGCAGCGCCACAATAGTCCAGAACCCAAAGCCGCCGCCGGTAAAGAGCATCCAAAGCTGGTATATGCACAGCGACACGACGTAGGCCAGGCCGCATTGATACCCTATCGCGAACCAGAACCAGCGGGGGTTGTTCATCTCGCGACGGATCGCGCCCATCGCCGCGAAGCACGGCGCGCATAGAAGGTTGAACACCAGGAACGAGAACGCCGATACGCCCGTAAAGCTCGCGGCGAGGCTCGCCCAAATCTCCATGCCGTCCTCGGCGACCTCCGCGAAGCCGTAGAGGATGCCGAACGTGCCGACGACGTTTTCCTTTGCGATAAGGCCTGTAATCGCGGCGACGGCACTCTGCCAGTTGCCCCAGCCCAGCGGGGTAAAGAGCCATGCGATGCCGTTGCCTATAGCCGCGAGGATACTTTGATCCATGGATTCCACCATGCCGAACGCCCCATCCACAAAGCCAAAGCCAGACGTAAACCATACGAATATCGTTGAAAGCAGAATGATCGTCCCGGCCTTTTTGATGAACGACCATCCGCGCTCCCACATGCTGCGCAATACGCTGCCGACAGTCGGCCAATGATACGCCGGAAGCTCCATGACGAACGGGGATACGTCCCCCGCGAAGCGCTTGGTCTTTTTAAGTATAAGGCCCGAGCAGATTATCGCCGCGACGCCTATGAAATACGCGCTCGTCGCGACCCAGCCTGCGCCGCCGAACAGCGCGCCCGCGATGAGCGCTATGATGGGCAGCTTCGCGCCGCA
>DBDD01000076.1:5665-17402 GCA_002293365.1 Christensenella sp. UBA941
AGCATCGGGATGAAGCTCTTGCCCGAGAGGCCGAATTTGCGGAAAACCCTATCCATGATGAACGCGATGCGCGCCATATAGCCGCAGCTCTCTAGGAACGCGAGGAAGACAAAGAGCACCAGCATCTGCGGCACGAAGCCGAGTACCGCGCCCACGCCCGCGACTATGCCGTCTAGGATTAGCGCTTGCAGCCAAGCCGCGCAGTTTATGCTCTCCAAAAAGCCGCCGATAATGACTGGTATGCCGGGGATTTCCAGCCCGAAGAGGCTCCAGCTTTCGCCGAAAAGGCCGTCGTTCGCCCAGTCTGTCAGCAGCCCTCCGACGGTCGAAACGGATACGTAGTATACGATAAACATCACGGCCGCGAATATGGGCAGCGCAAGCCACCGGTTCGTTACGACGCGGTCGATCTTGTCCGAAGCGCTCAGCGCGCCCCTTTTTTTCGTTTTTATGCAGTCCTTTATGATCGAGTCGATATACGCGTAGCGCTCGGAGGTTATGATGCTTTCGGCGTCGTCGTCCAGCTCCTCCTCACAGCGCAGGATGTCCTGCTCGATATGCGCCGTCTTCGCCTCGTCCAGCTTCAGCTTCTCGATAACCTTCGCGTCGCGCTCGAAGAGCTTTATCGCGAACCAGCGCTGCTGTTCTTCCGGTAAGCCGTGCAAAACGGCCTCCTCGATGTGCGCGAGGGCGTGCTCTACGTCTCCGGAAAAGCTGTGCGCTGGCGACATCATTGGTAAGTGTCGATTGCCTGTAGGGGCGAACTGCGTTCGCCCGCCGTTTACACAATGCTCTCGGTTATCTGCGGGCGAACACAGTTCGCCCCTACAACTAGCCGTCATAGATGACGCATCCAGCGCCGTTTGGGCCGCAAGCGTTACGCCCGTGCCCTTAAGCGCCGATATCTCTACGACGGGGCAGCCCAGCGCATTTGACAGGTTGGCCGATTTCAGCTCGGAGCCGTTTTTTTGCACGACGTCCATCATATTTACCGCCACGACGACGGGAATGCCCAGCTCCATAAGCTGCGTCGTGAGGTATAAATTGCGCTCTAGGTTCGTGCCGTCCACGATGTTCAAAATCGCGTCCGGGCGCTCGTCTATCAAATAGTTGCGCGTGACGACCTCTTCGAGCGTATAGGGCGAGAGCGAGTATATACCGGGCAGATCCGTGATTGTCACGTCCTTTTGCCCCTTAAGCCTGCCCTCCTTCTTCTCAACTGTGACGCCCGGCCAGTTGCCCACGAACTGGTTCGAGCCCGTAAGCTGGTTGAAAAGCGTCGTTTTGCCGCTGTTCGGATTTCCGGCCAGCGCGATTCTGATTCCCATGTCGATTCCCCCCGTTAACCTACCTCAATCAATTCAGCGTCTGCCTTGCGCAAAGAAAGCTCGTAGCCGCGCACGTTTACCTCCACAGGGTCGCCCAGCGGCGCGACCTTGCGCACGAAAACCTCTACGCCCTTAACGATACCCATATCCATGATCCGGCGCTTTATCGCGCCCTCGCCGTGCAGTTTCAGCACCTTTACGGTTTCGCCGCACTTCACGGCTTTCAGTGTTTTCATTATGCTACCCCTTTATATCATAATCCGATTAACCATATTTTTAGAAAGCGCCACGCGCGCATCCTTGATTTGCAGGATCATGTTCCCCGCAAACTCGGAAACTACCGTCACAGGCTCTCCTGCGATAAAGCCGAGGTTCTCCAAGTGCCTGCGAACGTCATCCCTCCCGGAAATGCGCTTGATACTATTCGTTTCGCCTAAGCCCGCCATCGTCAGCGGCATCATTACCCCTCCTTGTGTTAGTGATAACTAACATGCGATTAAATAAAAAATACCAGTTAGTCTTCACTAACACTTTAGCAGATTACGAATGGGCTGTCAACATGTTTTATTTAGCTAACACAAAATATCCTATTGAGCAAATTCCCGCATTAAATATGCGTAGGTTGCATCCGGCACATATTTGCGCAGCGCTTCCAGCTCGTTTTTTACAAGATGGCTCCTAACCAGCGAGGCGCTAATAGCTTTGCCGTCCAAAACGCGCCTTTCGATCTCCCTGAACTCTATGCCGTAGGCAGGCAATATTCTCGCCATATCACGGTTGTATTGCCGGGTGATTTTATCTATCGGCTCGCTGCCCGCAAACCGAATCGTAATATTCAATATCGGGGCAATCTCCGTAGCGAAAATGGTAACGTCCTCCGAAGCGTCGATTTCGGCTTCCGGCATATCCTCTTTATTGAAATATCCTTCGAACGTAACGGTTGATATTATAAACTTACCGCTTTTTAGTACCTTTACATTATCTAAGTCTTTCGTACCCTCTTTCACAAGCTCGAATCTATCGGCGAACGGAAAGAACGAGCGATCCTCCTCGACGACGAAAATATAGAGATAATCGACCTGTCCGGCGGCGTATTCTATAAGGTAGCGATGGCCGTTTGTAAATGGATTGCAGTTCATCACTATTGCGCCGGCTTTGCCCTCTATGGGCGTCTTCTGTTCGCCCAGATAGGCTTTGTACGCCTGTAGATCCTCTTTTAAGCCGCTTTCATGCCGCAGCGGAGGGAGGGTGGATACAAGCCTTGATTCCGCTGCGGGCGCGTCAAAAACGCCGCTTGAAGAAAGGCATTTGAAGACGATGTTCGCAAGCTCCTTGAAGCCTTTGTAGGTGAAATGCACATCGTCGCAAAACAATTCTCCGTAATCGTGCGGCCTGCTGAACGCCCTAGTTAAATCACATGAATAAATATTCGGCAGATTCGAATAAAACCCGTCGTAAAGAGCAACCATCCAAGGATGAGGTATAAAAACTATAACGTCTCCATTAGTCAGGGACAGCGATTCAATCTTTTTTATGAGATAATGAATATTGGCAATACGAGTCGCAATTGCCGCAACCCTAAATTTACGTCTGGTAATTGTATTCAGCAGAAGCTGAAGATTATTCGCGAACGTGCGCGTATCGTCCGCATACGACCCATCGGCGGCGCAATCGCCAAAGACGTAAACTGTGTTATCGGCTTCGTCCGGCGCAGCCGGAATATAGCGATAGCCGTTTATAATATTTACGTCCTTGGAACGGATGTCTTTAATAGGCGATTCCGCTTCATCGTTTTGGCCGTAAAACACAAAATTGGAGATCAGATCAATTAAATAACGATGGATATCGGGAGCGTCAACATCGGGAAACAAATACTCAAAGAGCTCTTTTTCTTCGAACATCCAAAAAGAACGCTGCTTCGACATTAATGCTTGCTCCAGTACGGAGGGATTGTCGATCGCTTTTATGCTCGGCCTATGGATAGCGAAAAGTTTAACGCCGCGCTCCGTTAACCAACTCGAAAAATCAATGAATTCCTGTTCTGAAAGCGCCTCTGACACGATATCGCGTAGCGACAATATAGGAAAGGACGTATAACGCTTTTGGTAACTTCGGATTGGGAAATATTCGTAGTATGGCGAGACGACAATCGCGTCGGTATTCTCCAATTCGCCCGCCTCCTCCGGCAATATGACAGGAATACCGCGGCAGCTGCGATTAAGCGCCTTTGCTCTTCTGTCGATAAAGCTATTTACAGCTACATTCGAATTCGCAAGCTCGTCAAAAAGCACGTTGCCAAGCATGCCCGCTCCGTATATGCAGATGGATTTAATATTTTTACTTTCCAAGATATCGCTAAGCTTAATGCCAAGCGTCTTGATTTTAATAAAATGAAGAAGGAATCTTTCCTGTAGTGTATGCATGACGTTCTCCTATCCGCAACGCAAATAAAAGCAGTTGCCCAGTTCGTCGATTCCGTCATACTACACATTAAGCCTTGGGCAAAATTATTGGTATTAATCCTTTAATGTATCGAATTCGATTATTTCGATTCCGCTATCCGTCGCGTACCCTCCCGCAACAATACCTCGCTCGCCTATGGACGCTAGGAGCGCCGCCATATCGCCCGAAAAGGCCTCGCTTTCCCCCGCGCCGTCGGTAATATTGATTATTATGGGTATGGAGAAATCCGTGCCGCCCGAAGCGTGCGCAAGCTGTAGGCGCACCATCTGGGGGCCGTTTTGCATGAAATCCGCCGGGCGGAACGTCGCCTCAGTCGCTTCTTTTATATTCACCCAGCCGTCGTCGCCGATTCCCTCCGTACCCTTGTCGCTCCAGGCCTGCCAAGAGTAGTATAGCGTATAGCGCCAGCGGACGTCGGATACGAGCTTGATGTTGCCGTCTTCCGCGAGCACCATGCCGATTTCGTAGATTATAGGAAGGCCGTGATATTGGATATCGTCCGCAACCTTTTTTTCGTCGGTTTCGTTTTCGCGATAGCGCCAATTGCTAAGCTTTGGGTCGAGGTCGTTCCAGCTCGGCATGCCGGGGCCCAGGGAATCGAACCACGCCGCCCTCGCCGGAGCGCTGATAATCGGAAGTACAACGCCGAGCGTCAGTAGCGCGGCCAGAATTGCCGCGAGGACTATGGCGGTTTTGGATCTGCGTTTCATTTAGTCTCCTTATCGAAAGCGCGCAATGCGCAAATAACTAAATTGTTCTGTTTATAAAATAAATATTTTTGAGTGGTTTGTCAATGCGAATGACATCGCCGTCAAGTGATAGCACGATCTCATCTCCAGAGTATTCCGCATGTATATGCGGCTTATGATGCTTCCTCCCGCCAGAAATCTCTTACCCCAAGCACTGCACATATACCTGCCTTTGGCGCGGGCCGTCGAACTCGCCGAAATAGATGCCTTGCCATGTGCCCAGCGCCAATTCGCCGTGATCGATGATCAGCGTAAGTGAACAGCCGATCATGGAGGACTTAACGTGGGCGTCGGAATTGCCCTCCGCGTGGACGTAGCCGTCGGAGGCGGGCGCCATGCGGCAATACTTTACTACAAGATCTCGCAGAACGTCCGGATCGGCGTTTTCGTTAATGGTTACGGCGGCCGTGGTATGCGGCGTATGCACGACGCAAAGGCCACTCTGCACACCGGAGCGCCTGACCACGTTCTTGACCTCCTTCGTAATGTCGACAAAGCAGTTCCTAGTGCTCGTGGGGACTGAAATGGATGTCATACCGCTGTTCCCTCCTCTTCGTTATCTTGATATTCCTCTATACTCGATTCTTCCTGCGCGCCCGCGCGCGCCAAGCCGTTTATTTCGCCTGATCCGAATAGCTCCTTTTCGGGCAGCTCGCGCAGCGAACCCAACCCAAAATGACGCAAAAACGCGTCGGTCGTCCCTAAAAGCGCGGGCCGGCCTATCGTATCCTTCCGGCCAATTTCCTGCACCATTCCCATGCTTATTAGCTCCCGGACGGCGTATTCGCAGCGTACGCCGCGCACGGCCTCGATTTCGGCGCGCGTCACGGGTTGTTTGTACGCTACGATGGAGAGCGTTTCCATCATGGCTTGGGAAAAAGCGCGCTGCTGAACGGGCTGCAAGAGGCTCGTTATTACGCCCGCGTGCGCCTTGTCGGTACAAAGAT
This sequence comes from Christensenella sp. UBA941, assembly GCA_002293365.1. Classification (GTDB taxonomy): domain Bacteria; phylum Bacillota; class Clostridia; order Christensenellales; family UBA941; genus UBA941. The sequence goes on from DBDD01000076.1 coordinate 11,153, forward strand.
ACGCGCCGCCGTTGACAAAGGCGAGGCGCAAGCCGCTCGAGCTGTCTTCGTAGTGGCTCGAAAGCTCCGCAAACGCGGCGGCTATTTCAATTTGGGTGCGCCCCGTCGCGTTTGCGATCTCCTCGGCGGCGAGCGGCTCGCCCGAGACGAAAAGGAGCGCTTCAATCATGGAGCACAGCTGTGTCATATCGCGTATACCTTCGCAGCGCGGCGAATCCATATGTCGTCGAATACCGCGCGCTGTTCTACAGAAACCTCGCCCAGCGAAATAAGCTCTAACAAGGCCATAAACGTCACAACGCATTCCTCGCGCGAGAATTGGCGGGCAAATAGCTCTTTGAAGCGCAAAATAGGCTTGCGGCGAAGCGTTTGGCGCAGTTTGTCGGCGGCCGCCGCGAGCGTATACGCGTCCCGGCGCACCTTCCCTACAGCGGGTACGTTTTTGCGCGTCTTCAGCAATGCGGAAAACGCTTGAAACAGTTCTTCCACGCTGCCGCCAAGCGCCTCGATTGCGCGCGGGGGAAGCGGAAATTCCTCCGGGGGCTTTGTAAAGCTTCCAAACGCGTCCGCCTCGAGCGTATAGAGTTTTTCGGCGGCTTCCTTACAGGCCTTGTATTCGCGCAGCTTACGAAGCAGTGCCTCCTCCGGATCCTCCTCGTCCTCTTCCGGCTCGGGCTTGGGCCGCGGCAGAAGCGAGCGCGATTTGATGTAAAGGAGCGTCGCCGCCATGGCCGCGAATTCCGAAGCGCTGTCCATTGGCAGCTCGTCCATTTTGGCTACGGCTTCGAGATATTGCGACGTAATCTCGGACACGAAAATATCCTTTATATCCACCTGGGCCTTTTGGATTAGGTGCAAAAGTAAGTCCAGCGGGCCCTCGAAGAGCGATAGTTTGAAATTGTAGGCTTCTTCGCTCATAGCTGCGGTATGCCGAATACGAACAACCAGAAGGATTCAAACCCGCCGATAATCGCTCCGGATACGACGCCGAGAATCCCGCTGAGCGCGCCGGAGAAAAGCACCAGCATCAGTATGATGCTGCCGTATCGCTCCAAGGCCATAAAGAAGCTCGGCGGGATGAGACGCAGCGTAAGGTTTTTTAATACGTGGTACCCGTCCAGCGGCGGGATGGGCAGCAGATTAAAAATGAAAAGCGCCACGTTCAGGAAGCAGAAATTTTGGACGATGCGCGTCAGCGCGTAGTTGTCGAGGCTGACGACGTTGAAAAGCAGATGATATATGCCTACGGATACGAAGCTCAGCATAAGGTTTATGCTTACGCCGGCGACGGATACGAGGATATCGTCGCGCCGGAAGTTGCTGAAATTGCGCGGATTTATGGGTACGGGCTTCGCCCAGCCGAAGCGGAACAGAAGCATGCATATCCCCCCGATGGGGTCGATATGTTTGACGGGGTTTATCGTCATGCGCCCAAGATTGCGCGCCGTCGGGTCGCCAAGCTTATACGCGGCGAAGGCGTGCCCCCATTCGTGGAACGAAAGCGAAATCAAAAGCGCCGGTATGCGGTACAGGAGCTCCATGATGTTAATATTATTAAAAAAGTTGAACAAAATCTGGTTTTCCTTCCTCCAGTCTACCGATTCATTATACGGCAAAAAAATGGCAAGAGCAAGGCGTATGCTTGACATTGTCGGGGCGGAGCGCTTTCTTTACACCAGCGTCCCAAGCCACGCGGCAAGCGGAATATACGCTATCGGCAAAAATATCGCGGGCAAAAGATTGCTGACCTTGATTTTAATGATTCCGAGCATTTTCAAGCCTATCGCAAGAACCAAAAGCCCCCCCGCGGCGGACATCATAGCTATAGTCTCCGCCGGCAGGACATTGCTTAAAAGCCCCGCCGAAAGCGTTATCAAGCCTTGATATATAAATAGGGGAATGCTCGAAAACGCGACGCCCACGCCTAGCGCGGCGGCTAAAAGTATGCTCGTTATGCCGTCGATCGTCGACTTTGCCAGAAGCGTCGTATAGTTGCCGGAAAAGCCCGCCTCCAAGGAGCCTATTATCGCCATAGCGCCGACGGAGAATAGTATCGTGCTCGTTAAGAACGCCTCTGTGAACGTACTCGGCTCGCCCTCGGCCTTTTTTCGCTCGACTTTTTTGCGCAGNNAAATCGCCGAGCTTGTCGAGCCTGTCCTCTATACGCAGCGCCTCGCCGAGCGCCGCGCCCACGGCGACGCACAGCACCACGCCCAGCATGTCCGTCGCCGCAACGGCCATTTGGATGCCGATGATCATGACGCTCAGCGCAAGCCCTTGCATAATAATCTTATTGAAACGCTCGGACAGGCGGCCCTTCAGCGGCAGGCCTATGAGCGTGCCGACAATGACGGCGGCGGCGTTTATGACTGTGGCGATCATTTGTATCAATCCCTTCAACAAAAAAGCGGCTCACAGGCGGAGCCGCTTTTCGAATAACTTGCCTTAGTTGGCGGCAGCCTGCGGATATACGCTTACCTGCGTATCGAAACGGCCCTTGCGCTCGAAGCGTACGACGCCGTCGACCTTGCTAAAGAGCGTATCGTCCTTGCCGAGGCCGACGTTGTTGCCCGGATGGATCTTCGTGCCGCGCTGGCGCACTAATATATTGCCGGCCAATACGAACTGGCCGTCCGCACGCTTGGAGCCAAGGCGCTGTGACGCTGAATCGCGCCCGTTGCGCGAAGAGCCGACGCCCTTCTTATGTGCAAATAATTGCAGTTGCATTTTCATATCGAATCCTCCTCGGTCTTCACTTCGATTGTGATGTAGTCCGGATACTCTTCCAGTATGCCCAAAAGGCCCAGCCTCATCGCTTCAAATATTGCCTTCGCCTGTAGTGCTTCGCTTTCCGGAAGTCCCTTTTTCAGCTTTAGGCGCATTTCGCCCTCTTGTATCTTGAGCTCGCTTAGTACGTTGATGTATTCGCTAAGGCCCATCGCAGCGGCTTGCGTCAGCGCCGAAACCGCGCTACAAACGATATCCCCGCCATATTCCGCGTAGCCCGCGTGTCCAAATACGGTAAACCCAACGAGCGCTTCGCCGCTATAAAGCAGCGTAACCTTCAGCTTAGCTATCGGAGACGATTTCGAGCTCCGTATACGGCTGGCGGTGGCCCTGTTTCTTGCGGCGGTTTTTCTTTGCCGCGTAGTGGAATACGACGACCTTATCGCCCTTGCCATGTTCGAGCACCTTCGCATCTACTTTTGCGTCCAAGAGTGGCTTGCCAATCTGAACTTTGCCGTTATCATCCGCGAACATCAGCGCGTCGAGCTCCACCATTGCCCCTACATCCAGATCGAGCTTTTCTACGCGAATTTTTTCGCCGGGAGACACTTTGAACTGTTTCCCGCCGCATTGTACGATTGCGTACATATATTGTCCTCCTGTCGTAATCTCGCCGGTTTGGGCGATGTCTGCAAAATATGCGAGCATGCTTTATAACCCACTCCGAGCGGTACAAGGCGCATTGTATCACTGGGGGGCCGGGTTGTCAAGGCTGCGGCTCTACGCTGTGGAATTTATCTTTTGCCCTTTTTTACTGCTTTTCTTCGCGGTTAAGCCTTGTTTGCTGTTAAACTCGGGGTTTTATCCAACTTGATGTTTTCTTTCAGCTTTCGCGCTATTTCCGTAAGATAGCAGCTCTGTCCAGCCAGCAATCCATAGGTCATGTCCGTGACAAACTTTTGAGACGGTTTGGAAAAGCCACTTGAAATACGTCCGCCGAACTAAGCGGGCGCGGTTTAAATAAAACGAAACCAAATATTGTAATGCGTTATTATAACTTTTCTGTAGAATAAAGGCAAGCCCTGTCTCATAAAAATCACATATATTATGGACGGGAGCGGTTAAAAATGTCCGATATAGTACGCGAACAGGCGGATAAGATTGCTGATAAAGTACGTGAACAGGCTGTGAAGATTACCGACAAAGTACTTGAGCAGGCGGTAAAAATGTCCGATAAAGCGCGCGAACAAGCGGTTAAAACTACCGACAAGGAGCTAGAACAAAAGGAATTGAACGAGCTGTACGAGCTCGCGGCGAAAGAGCTGGCTACGACGTGTAAGCGGCTCGTAGTCTGGGCCGGAGGCGACGCGCCAAATCAACAGGACGCGCTCATAAGCCAATTTCGCAAACGTTTCCCCAATGTGCCTATTCGATTGAGCGTCGACCTGTCGAAATACCACAACGGCAAGGTATACCAAGGGCTTTTAGACGGCTGCCTGACGCCCGACGTCGTCATGCTGCAAACGATGAACGACTTCGAGAATTGGAAGGCGATGGGCGCGCTGGAGCCTTTTAAACCGGCGAGCTTCGCGGGCTTGACGCCCGGCTATGGCGACGCGGACGGCGCGTATCTTGGAGTGCATATAAACTGCTTCGTTCCACAATACGCCCAATGCGCGCGGCCTCCGAAAGAGTACTCCGATTTCCTGAAGCCCGAGTTCTCCGGCCGCTTGGTGCTTACGCCGCCGCACGACGACGACGCGGTTTTGTTCGTATACGATCGCATTATCCAGCGATATGGCGCTCAGTTTCTGAACGACCTGGCCGCGCAAAGGCCGTATTTCGTGCGGGGAACGGCCGCGCCTGCTATATTGGTTGGCCGCCAGGGGTTTTGGGGCAACCTGACCGGCTATCTGCCCGCGCCGAATCAGCCGTCGGTTTCGTTTATTCCGGAGAGCGATTTCTTCGTAAGCTGGCCGCAGCGCGCCGCGATGTTTAAGCTTACAAAGCATAAGGCGGCCGCGCGGCTGTTTTTGGCGTATCTGACAAGCTATGAGTATCAGTCCTCGCGCGGGGCGTGGTCGGTGCGCGAGGACGTCGCCCCGCCGGCGGGTTTAAAGCCGCTCAAGGACTACGCCAATACGGATCCGCTCGGATTTATCGAGTGGATGCGCGACAGGGAGCATATTAACGAGCTGAAGCAGCAAATGATCAGGATTTTCGGGCCAGTGCGGGGGGAATCGCCGCTTACGGACCGAGCGCTTTTAAGGCTGTATGGGGTGAGGTAGAATAAAACGCCTGCTTGCAGATGTGTGATCCGAAACAACCAATATTTACTTTTGTCCCTTAATCACATACAATAAATCCAACACATAGGATTCATATCCCAAAGGAGGCACACTCATGCTCATTCAATCATCAAAGGCGGAAGAACAGGCGGTTTTGAACACTGCATACGCGGTATGCGCGGCGGTACGGACGGCCCCGAAGGCCCGCGGCGTGGATCAGCTGGATACGGCCATAATTACCGGCGAGGATAAAACGCGCCTCGCGAAAGAAATGCGCCGCCTCGGCGAGGAAACGGGCGCCGCCTTCTTTACTCGCGACGCTGGCAATATAGATGCTTGCGGCGCGGTGGTTTTGATCGGGGCGCAGTACAAGGCGCGCGGCTTGGGCAAGATGTGTACGCTTTGCGGCTTCGAGGGCTGCGACGCATGTGCGGCAGCGGGGGCGGCGTGCGTCTTCGCGTCTATGGATTTGGGCGTCGCGCTCGGCTCGGCGGCGGCCTTGGCGGCGGACGCGCATGTGGATAGCCGGGTCATGTTTACGATTGGCAAGGCGGCGGCCTCTTTGGGTCTTTTGGGCGATTATAAGCTTATAATGGGGCTTCCGCTGTCGGTTTCCGGCAAATCGCCCTTCTTCGACCGCTGATAATGGTTTACGATTTATCGCTCGCATTGGACGCTGCGCTGCCGGTATTTGAGGGCGACCCGCACTACAGCCTGAGCGGCGCGATTGCAATCGAATCGGCGGGCTACGCCGTCTCGGAGCTTAAAATGAGCACGCACGGCGGCACGCATATCGACGTCGAGCGCCATGTTTTTTTGGACGGCCGCGATACGGAAACGACGCCGCTCGATATATTCGTCGGCAGCGCGTTCGTCGTCCCCGCGATTATAGAGGGCGGCTTTGCCGCTTTGCCGGAAGGCGCGTTCGCTTCGCTCGAACGCGGCGATATCGCGCTTATCCATACCGGATGGGACAAGCATTTCGGAAGCGACGATTATTTAGAGGGCTATCCGGCTTTTCGCGAGGAGGACATGCGGCGGCTGATCGGCTTGGGCGTAAAGGCCGTCGGGACGGATTTGCCCTCGTTCGAGACGGACTTGTCATGCCGAATCCATAGGATACTGCTTGGCGCGGGCGTGGGGCTGATCGAATCGCTCGCGGGGCTGGAGCCGCTTATAGATAAGCGCTGCTTCTTCGTGGCGGCCCCGCTGAAGCTGCGCGGCGGCGACGGCAG
>DBDD01000033.1 GCA_002293365.1 Christensenella sp. UBA941
TTGCGCCGCTCGCGCCAATCCTTCACGTCCATTAGTACGTGCGTCGCCGTGACTGTCGATAGCCGCTCGTCCCAAAATACGACGGGGTATTCGCGTTTTTTCAGCACGGCCTTCGCAAACGCGCGCACCTTTTTCGCTTGCGGCCCTTCCGTGCCGTCCATATTTTTTGGCAGGCCGAACAGAAGCGTCACATCTTCGTATTTCGCCGCGACGTCCAACAGCATTTGGACGTCTTTTTCATTATTACCCGTGCGGGTAAGCGTCGTCAGGCCCTGAGCCGTCCAGCCGAAAGGATCGCTCACGGCCACGCCCACGCGCTTATCTCCTACGTCGAACGCGATTACTCTGCCCATTTAACTTTCCTTTGGTTAATTCTGGTCCGCTGCAGGGGACGATGGTAATCGTCCCTTGCCCAATCCTCGGGCGGATTGCCATCCGCCCCTACAAATAATCATCAAAGCACACGTACATGAAAATCCGGACAGCGCGCGACGCAATAGCCGCAGCGCACGCATTTATTATGATCGACGAGCGCCTTTCCATTCGATATGCTGAGCGCGCCGCCCTTACAAGCGGGCACGCACTCGCCGCAGCCCTCGCACCACGGGTCGATAAACAACCCTCGCCTTTGCGAGCTCAAACCGGGCAAATACGCGTCCACCGACTCGCCAGAGACGAACGCGCAAGCGTACTCCACCTCCGCTAGGGACTGCATGCCGACCGCGACGGCGCTCACAAACGGCAGCGAGAACGCGTAGCGAAGCGCTTCCTCCCGGCGGCCGATCAAATGCCCGCCGCCGAGCGCCTTCATGGTATATATACCGGCGCCCTTATCGTACGCCGCCGCGCACGCGCTGACCATGTCCTCGCGCGTGCCGTCCGCTATGCCTATGCCCGTAAGGTTTATCAGCGGATGCAAAACCGTAAGCTCTGGGTATTGAGCTATCGCCCGCGCCGCCGCAATAAAGTGCGTCGATATGCCGACGGCTCCTATTAGCCCTTGTTCCTTCTTCTTCAGGAAATATTCGATCGCCTCGTAATGCCCCCGGATCGTATGCGCGCTTTCCTGCTCGTGAAGAAGAAAGATATCTATGTATTCGCGCCCGATCCCCTCCACGGCCTTACGGAAGCTATGCTCCGCGCCTTTCGCGTCGTAGGCGTAGCATTTCGTCGCAACGACATAGCCGGGGCAGGATTTCAGCGCTTCGCGCACGTAGGGGTACGTTTGGTATAGCTCGGCGGTATCCAGAAAATTCACGCCGCGCATAAAAGCCGCTTCCAATAGGGCGACGCCCTTTGAAAGCGGCAAGTTCTTTTGGAACGGCCCCAACGTCAGCGTCCCAAAGCACAGCTCCGAGACGAATACGCCCGTTTGACCTAGCTCTACGCGCCGCACGTACTCATTCCGGCTTTTCTTCCACGTCGTGCGAGTGTACGTAGTAGGCTATGAACTCTTCAAGCAGCTCGTCCCTTTCGAGACGGCTCATAAGGAAGCGCGCGTTGTTATGGCTGGTGATGTACGTCGGGTCGCCAGAAATGAGGTACCCGACGATCTGGTTGATCGGATCGTACCCCTTTTCCTTCATCGCCTGGTAGACGGTCATTATGACCTCGCTAGGCGTCTTTGCGTTCTCCCTGGGTAGGGAGAACTTCATAGTATCCTGCATGGCTCGCCCTCCCCCCTTTTTCGTACTTTAATTGCATTATAGCCGATATTGCGCAAGGGCACAATGTTTTTTGAAAATATATCGCCCTATCCCTATTCCATCCGTCCGGCGCAGCTTTCAAGGAACTGCACCGCGCCGCCGAGAGCCTCAAAATCTATCATCTCTATATTATCGTCTTGGGAATGCAGAACGCTTCCCATCAGGCCAAAGATATTGCTCGCGGTAACGGCGAGAGCGGGGATTCCACAGCTGGCAAACAGCATATGATCGCCCATCGGCCACGGCTCGATCCTCTCTATGCCGGCCGCTTGCTCTACGAATTTCATGATATCGCCCTCAATTTCAGGCGTGCACGAATAGAATGAAACGGATGTGGCGCTGTCCTTCAGCCCGATNNGATACCGTCCACATTCACGGCCAGAAGGTATTCTGCCGAGAGGCTTCTCATAAATGTCATCTCTCCGGGCGTCGAATAGTAGTCCTCGCCGTTAAACAGAACGATCTCAAAGGGAACGGGGAACTGATTCTCGGAAGCGCTTTCCGCGAAAGCAAGCAGCGCGGCCACGCCGGAGGCGTTATCGAGCGCGCCGGGCGTCGTGGGTTTTGTGTCGATGTGCGCGCTAAGGCATATCCTTTTCTTTGGCGCCCCGTATGAAGCTATGACGTTATGCGCCTTTGCCGGTATACGTTCGGCGTCGATTTTCAGCTTTATCCGTTTGCCAATGCTATTTGTGAAGACGCCGAGCGCGTCCGCCTTCACTACGGCGCACGGTATATTGAAATCGCCGTCTTGGATGATGTGGTCTTTAGTCGGCGCGGCAGTTATGATGGCCGCGGGATTCTTTTCCTCTAGCAGCGCGATGATCCGCTTGTGTTCGTCGGGGTTATAAAACTCAAAGCTCTTCGGCATAAGGGGTTCTTTGCACAAATCGCCGTGCATGAGCGCGATCTTGCCGGTTAGCTCCGCGCTCTCAAGCGCCTCCACAGAACCTATTAAGACAAACTCCGCTTCGATATCGCACGGCAGCGAATATTCCGCCGCTTCAACCGGTACGGCTTGGCCGTCCACGCGCACCTCAGCGCCGGCGTCTTTCCAATCCATACAGTCGAATTCCTGCAGCCGCACTTCCAGCCCGCATTGCTTAAGCACACCGGCAACATAATCGACTGCGGCTTTGTTTTTTGCGGAGCCCGTCGGCCTTGCGCCGATCGTATCGCAGAGCACCCGCATGTGTTTTTGCAAGGAAATACTGTGGTCTTTCATAATGTAACGCTCCTATCTGAAATTTGATGGTTTCAGTATAAGAGAAAGCGTAATTCAATTCTTGATATATTCTGCTAAACATTATAAAAACATAAAACAATCTCCCTGGCGGCAAAGGCGCAAGGGAGATTATTATTTACAAAGTGGACTTACTTAAAGTACAGCTTCGCCGCGCCGTAGAACTCGGCGTCCACCAGCTTGCGCTCGGTAACAGCCTTGTCGAGGTCGGCGATTTCGATGCTCGTCCCTTGAAGGGCGACCATATTGCCGTATTTTTTCTCAACGACGAGCTCGCCAGCCTTTACGCCCATGCGCGAACCGAGAATACGGTCGAACGCACTCGGCGCGCCGCCGCGCTGCAAATGCCCCAAAACGACGCTGCGGCACTCGAAATACTTACGGTTTTCCGGCAATTCCGTATTGGCGCGCATCTCTTTTTCGATACGCTGCGCGAGCACCTTCGCGATTTCTTTGTTTAGAAGCAACTTATTGCCAAACGCGTCTACGCCCACGTCCTCTTCATCCATATCGGCGAGCTCGAAGCCCTCGGCCACGGCGATAATCGTATAGCGCTCGTTGCGTTCAAAGCGCGCGCGCACGATAGCCATGATCTCTTCGAATTTCATCGGGAATTCGGGGATCAAGACCAGATGCGCGTCGGCGGCGAGGCCCGCTTGCAGCGCGATCCAGCCCGTATGGCGGCCCATGCACTCCACGACGAAGCAGCGCGCGTGGGAGGCGGCGGTGGTATGCAGGCGGTCTATCGCCTCCAT
>DBDD01000046.1:0-4696 GCA_002293365.1 Christensenella sp. UBA941
GCAATCGTTAAGCCCTGCGCCGCCCCGGGATAAGGAATTTGCTGTAAAACAATAGGCACGTTTTGAATGCCTCTTGTGTCCTGGTTCATTCGTTTTTCATCATATGCTAGTTTGCCTTGTACCATTGGCATAATCGTTACCTCTTTCTATGTTGGTTCGGAGCGATAATTGCATCCGGGATTTTCGCGGACTTTGACGATCCGGCGATTCATAGATTTTGCGTCCATAGCATTATATGTTTCCTGCGTGACAACGGCTCCGCTCCATATTCGATAAACCGATAAAAAACGGCCGTAAACGCAAAAAAACGCAGCAGGCGATTTACGCCGCTGCGCTTTGTTAAGCTTAATACAGGTTAGCTGTAGTACATGTTGCCGCCGATGGTGTCGTAGTATTCGCGGCTTCCCCATTTTTTGTTGTCGCGCTCGCTTCTGAAATACAGCACCGTTTCAGGCAGCGTCGCATTGCCGTTTATGAATACGTCGATGGCGGCGCCGAATGCGGAGGCCGTAGGTATGTCAGTCAGGAATTTCTCATCGTCGACGACAGTAAACTGATTTTTCTGAAACACGATTTTTTCTATCGTATTCGGATATCGCTTGGAGCGATATCTATTGTATACTACTGAAGCCATAGCCCGGAAGCTTTCATCGCTCTGAGCGTCGCCCTCGGCGTAAATAAGGCGCGAGACCAGTAAGATATCGTTGTATGTAAAGGGATAGTTTTGAGGGTTGTTGCGCAGATCCTGTAATATCAGCTCGACCTGGCTCGCGTCTATCGCGACGGACGCAACGCCGCTTGCCACCGCCCCCTCTTCTGAATCCTCAACCGACGCGCGGCCTTGTTTCTGTATCAATTCGGCCTCGGTTATACCCGGAGGCAATAGCGGAATAACACCCGTCAGCCCGCTTGGCGCCACAGTATCCGCCAGCGCCGCAGAAGCCGACAAAACAATCAACACGGCCATCGAAGCCGCAAGTATTGACCGAAATTTCATAAAGACCTCCAAGTGCGTGTTCACCAACCAAACACGAGTTGTCAGATATATGCTATATGATAATAGCATCAATGTATGAACAAATTGTGAACGCACTGTAAACCAAACTGCAAATATCTTGGTAATTTCAAGTCGATTTCTCAAAATTATGGTTGCCTTCGTTTGTTTACTCGACAGAAACGATTTCGCTGCCGAGCACAGCTACCGACCTTTCGTAAGCTTTGCTTAAACCGGCCGTCATTTCGTCCGTTAGTTCATCTAATGCCGAAGGCGCGGCGGGCAACACGCTTCTCTGTCCGGCGACCGTTTTGCAAAGCGTCGGCAAGTAGGACGCGCGAAGCGTCAGCGTTTCGCCCTTTTCAATATCGATAATAAGCACCGCGCCGCGCGAATGTTCGTCGCTCGTCATATTCGAAATAAAATTACCCATAGAATAAGCAACGATACCTTTTCGTCCTTCCGTTTCGAGCATGACGATCTTTTGCAATACATGCGGATGCGCGCCTACGATAACGTCCGCGCCGGCCTCTATGAATTCTTCCGCCTGACGTTCCTGCGAGGCCGTAGGCGCTGTGCTGAATTCGACGCCCCAATGCAAGCAAAGCACCACTACCTCCGCGCCCGCTTTCCTAGCGGAGCCGATATCTTCAAGGACTAACTCTTTATCGAAAAGATTGACCGCCTCACGGCGCTCGGAGGACGACAGGCCGCCGGTATTTTTATTCGTACCCGTCGTATAGGCCAAAACGGCTACGGACACGCCGTTCGCGTCGAGAACCAAAAAGCGCTCGTCGCCGCTTAAAAACGTACCAGTCGAATGCAAGCCCTGTTCCCGGATATTCTCAATCGTACGCCTGAGCCCCTCCCCGCCCTTATCGAGCGTATGGTTGTTCGCGGTAGTCAATACGTTGAAGCCCGCGCGTTTCATGCCGTCTAAAAGCTCTACGGGCGCATTGAAGTAGGATAGCGACTTCGTACCGTCCTCCTGTAATTCTCCGCTTACGGAGTAGCCCATATCCTCGCCGGCGATGGTCGTCTCAAGGTTCGCTATGGCTATGTCCGCCGTGCCGATATAGGGCGCGATATATTCAAACGCCGGGAAAAAGTCGTAACCTGCCTCCGTCCTCGCGGCTCGTATCTGGTGAGCCATAAACATGACGTCCCCAACGGCCGCAATACGCGCGTGGCGCACACCAGGCAGGCCTTTAGTTTCGATATCGACCGCTTTTTCCTCCGGCGCACTTGTCGCTTTCGATTCGGATTCTTCGTCCAGGACACGAACTTGCGTGAAAGGCTTTTCACCTGGCGCGCTTGATCGCTGTGGCAGCGCGATTAGTTCTGGCTCCGCCGCAACGGGCAAAGCGGCGCTTTGACAGCCGCAAAGAGCCAATATCAAGCCGGATAGAAGAATGTTCACGAACCGTTTCACGCGTTGAACCTCATTGATTCAATCATAATATTCCATATATTAAATACGCATTACCAACTGCCCTTATATGTAATGCGCTCGATAAGCGCGACCGCCCCCGTCGTAAAAACATTCGAAATAGCGATACAAAGCAGCAGCGCCCTTCTGTTTTTCACGCGTTTTCTTAGGCTAAAATAGACCACCGGGATTTCTACTACAAGCGTAAATAACAAAAACGCGATACCCACGATATAAAAAGGATGCCTGCTAACCTCGTATTCAATTCTTGCAAAAAAACCCGGATCTTCTTCGAATATCACCGGCATAATTCCGATAATTAGGTATGGCGTCAGAAACGACAGTAAATTCCCCAAAGCAATTACGGCGGACGGCAACATAATATCTCCGAGCCGAAAACGGTTGAAAAAACAAACCGCAAACACCTCTACGGCGAGCGTTCCCGAGATCGCCCAAGGTAACATTATGCGCGGATCGTCTGTGAGCCAACCCCACGAGGAATTTGCGAAAGCTACTGTTGACAATAGGGGCAATGAAATTAGGACGACTACTAAACCAAATCGTTTGTGTTTCATAATCCTTCCTATCGAGATTTCCCTATTACTCCAAAATCTCCGCCAGCCGATTCAATAAAGGCACAGAAAGCGCCTCTTCGTTCGCCGAAAACGGAACGGCGGCGCACGCCGGTATGCCAAGCGCCTTCGGCAGCGCCGATACGGCTTGCGCGCGCTTGCTCTTTGGAAGCTTGTCCGCCTTCGTGCCGACGAGCGTCAGCGGCAACGCGTAGTAAACTACGAAATCGGCCATACGTTTGTCGAGCTTCGTAGGCTCGTGCCTTGAATCCAGTAAAAGCAGTATGTGTTGAACCCGCCCGCCCGAAAGATAGGCCGAAAGCTCGCGCTCCCATTCGTCGTGCTGCGCTTGCGAAACCTTTGCGTAGCCGTAGCCGGGCAGATCGACGAGATAGAAGCTGTCGTTGATCAGAAAATAGTGGATACGGCGCGTTTTGCCGGGCGTCTTGGATGTACGCGCGATATTGCGCCGGCATAGCGTATTTATCAGCGTCGACTTCCCAACGTTACTTCGCCCTACAACCGCGATCTCCGGATATATACCCGCCTCCGGAAAACCGCCGCCCGAGCCCGCGCTGGAAATATACTCTACCTTTTTTATTCTGAATGGCTCGTTAATGTCCGTCATTGCATCTCCGCCAAACGGTGTACTTTATCGATCGCGGCGTGCGCGATAAAGGGCTGCGGCCGGTATAGCAGCGCCAAATCGAACACTTCGTCTATACTGCGCACAAAATGAAAGCTCATTTCGCTTTTCACGTAATCCGGCAGATCCTCAAGGCTATATTCGTTATCCTTTGGTAAGATCACCTCGAATATACCCGCGCTGCGCGCCGCGAGAATTTTTTCGACCAAGCCGCCGACAGGCAAAACCTTTCCCCGCAGCGTTATTTCGCCGGTCATCGCTATATCGCGCCGCACGGGTACGCCGCTAAGCGCCGACGCAATCGACGAACACAGCGCCACACCCGCACTGGGACCGTCCTTAGGCGTCGCCCCTTCCGGTAAATGGACATGAATGTCTCTATTTTTATAGAACTCCGGATCGATGCCAAGCTCTTCTGCGCGCGAACGCAGCACCGACATCGCCGCATGAGCGGATTCTTTCATAACGTCGCCCAATTGCCCCGTCAGCTCGAACTTGCCAGTACCTGGCAGCGGGGCCGTTTCTACAAATAGAATCTCCCCTCCCGCCTGCGTCCAAGCAAGGCCCGTCGCGATGCCGACCTCGTCAAGGTCGTTGAGCCGGTTTTTATGGTACGGCGGCTCTCCCAGATATTTAACGAGCGAGAGTTTCGTTATTGAAACAGCCTTTGCGCCTTCGTCAATTTCCTTTGCTGCTTTGCGGCATATCGACGCTATGCGGCGTTCAAGATTCCGAACGCCCGCCTCGCGCGTATAAGCTTGTATTATTTCGCTCAAAACTGCTTCCGGCATGCGCAGCGCGCCCTTTTTTAAGCCGTTAAGCTCCATTTGTTTTTTCACTAAATGCCGCCGGGCGATTTGAAGCTTTTCCTCGGACGTGTAGCTTGGAAGCTCGATAACGTCCATGCGGTCGAGCAGCGGCTTCGGGATTGCGCTTTTTGTGTTTGCCGTCGCTATAAACAGTACGTTCGATAGGTCGACGGGCACCTCTAAATACGAATCCCGGAACGCATGGTTTTGTTCGGAGTCGAGTACCTCTAAAAGCGCGCTGGCCGG
>DBDD01000046.1:4802-9080 GCA_002293365.1 Christensenella sp. UBA941
TCGGCTTCGTCGCGCATGCCGCCCAGGCTCGCCCGTACGAATTTCCGCCCCATAGCGCGCGCGAGGCTAGAGGCTATCGATGTTTTACCCGTTCCCGGCGGGCCGACAAAGCAGAGGATCGGCCCCTTAAGGGAGCTGGTCAGGTTTTTGACCGCTAGGAACTCCAATACGCGCTCTTTAATTTTCTTCAGGCCGTAATGATCCGCGTCCAGCACGCGCGCGACGGTACTCTGGCGCGTATCGTCCTGCGTAGAGCATTGCCAAGGCATATCGAGCACCCACTCGATCCAATTTTGAAGACCCGCCAATTCGTGCGAACCTGGCGTCAAACGCGAAAAGCGGTCGATCTCTTTTTGGATTTTTGCGCGCGATTCGTCGCTCATTTCGAGCTTTTTCAGGCGCTCTTCGTATTTATCCGCTTCGAGCCAAGGCGCGTTTTCGTCGCCAAGTTCTTTTTGAATCGCCTTTATCTGTTCGCGCAGGAAGTATTCCCGCTGGGATTTTTCGATCTGTTTGCGCACCTGTGAAGTAATGCGCCCCTCTATCCGCAAGATCTCGGTTTCGCGGCAAAGAAGTTTTAGCAATAGTGATAGCCGTTCAGTCGGATCGGCGCACTCGAGTACCTTTTGCTTGTCTTCGATACGCGTCAGAAGATTCCCGGCCACAAGGTCGGTAAATTGATCCAGCGTATCGACAGCTTCTACGGCGAGCATCGTATCCGCCGCGATCTTGCCGGAGAGGCGCGCGTATTCCTCGAATTTTTCGTTTACGAGCCTGCGCATAGCCTGGATCGCGATTTCGTCCTCGGGCTCGTGGCTCTCGAGCGTTTCCGCTTCCACCTCGAAATATGGGTTCGTGCTTAAATAGTCCAATATGCGCACGCGCCGAATCCCCTCGACTAGTACGCGCACGGAATCGCCGGGGAGCTTTAGCATTTGTTTAATACGCGAAAGCGTCCCGACTTCGTACATATCGCCCATATCTAGCTCGTTTTTGCGCGCGTCGCGCTGTGTAACCAGCACAACGAGCTGATCCGTCTCCATGCCGCGCATAATCGCGGAGAGCGTCTTTTCGCGACCGGCGTCGAAGTGTAAAACCATGTGCGGAAATACTACGAGCCCTCGAAGAGGTATCGCCGGTAAAACGCGCACGCCGGATGAATGCATAATAAAGGTCAACTCCCTATGCTATATATCCACAAAATACGCTTGTATACGCCATTATACTGAGAAAACGCCTAAAACGCAAGGCAAAAAGCCGTATAAAGAGCTGTTAATGAATCGCATGTATGCCGAAAAAGACCAAAGATATGAAGGAACGAACGCCGTTCGCTCCTTCATGATTTCGCTATACTTCAGAATTATTAATTATCGGCCTCCCGATACTGCGCTAAAAGCGAAGCGCCGACAGCGCCGCCCTCGGATCCGAACTTAGTTACTTCTATAGTAGCCGTCGCCATATTTTTGAAGAACGCCTTCTTTTTCACATTTTCACGCAACGCCGGAATTAGAAACTCGCCGCTCTTTGACAGGCTGCCTCCGATGGCGACGATTTCCGGATCGAGCAGGTTGATAATCGACGCGATCGCCGAACCGAGCGTATCTGTAAATCTATTGACGATATCCAGCGATATCGCGTCGCCTTTCTTCGCGCAGTCCATAATATGCTTCGCGTTTACCTGCTTGAAATCGCCTTTTACGGCGTTATATAGCTGCCCGTATGGTTGGTCGATAACGGCTCGGCGTCCTTCGCGCTCTATGGCGGAAGCCGAGCAATACGCTTCCAGACAGCCCTTATTGCCGCATGTACAGGTAATACCGCCTTCATGGATGGTAACGTGCCCCATCTCGACGCCGGTGCCTTTGCGCCCGGAGAACATTTTCCCATCGATTATCATGCTTGAGCCTACGCCCGTACTTAGCGTCAGCAAAAACGCGTTGCACTTGCCTTGGAACACCCCTTTGGCAAGCTCCGCCAGAGCAGCGCAATTCGCGTCGTTCTCGACGAAAACCGGCTTGTCTATTTTCTTTTTCAGCTCCTGAGCCAGAGGCACATTGAACCATTGCAGATTGTAAGCGTGTAAAATCGTACCGTTTATCCTATCCACAGCGCCCGGGACGCCTACTCCGATCGCCTCGATTTCGGAAAGCTGGATGGCCGCGTCCTTCATCAAGGCTCCTATCGACGCAACGTCGTCGTCGACAATTTCATGTATCGAGCGTCCAGAGAGCGTAGGAATTATCTTCGAGCGAATAACCTCGCCATTATCCACAATCGCTATGCGCGTGTTTGTCGCGCCGATATCTAAGCCGATTTGATACATTTTGATACCTTTCTGGCATTATTTAATCAACTATTTTTCCATTGAGCCGTTCATTTGGTCGGCAAGACGCCGGTCGAACTCCCGTGCAGTATGATATCCAAGGTGCTTTAGGCGATAATTACGCGCCGCAA
Source organism: Christensenella sp. UBA941 (assembly GCA_002293365.1). Classification (GTDB taxonomy): domain Bacteria; phylum Bacillota; class Clostridia; order Christensenellales; family UBA941; genus UBA941. The sequence continues at coordinate 7,257 of DBDD01000046.1, forward strand.
CCTCTACAATTATCGCGAGATTGCGCCCAGGATGTACCGGCATCTCGTGTTTGATAACCGCAACGCCAAGTATTACGGCATAGACGTCGTCTATTCCCAAGCGGTCGTACTCTTTTCCGTCTTGCCACATCTCCATCTGCATCACAATATCGATGGACTTTTCTTGAATAACCGCGCCGACGCCATACATATGCCTGACGTCAATAAGGCCGATTCCCCTGATTTCCATTAAATGGCGAGTCAACTCCGGTGAAGTGCCGACAAGCCGGTCGTCCGAAACGCGCCGAATCTCGACAACGTCGTCCGCGACGAGCCTGTGTCCGCGCTTGATGAGCTCCAGCGCCGTCTCGCTTTTGCCGATGCCGGATTCCCCTTGCAAGAGGATACCAACGCCATAGACGTCCAGCAATACGCCGTGACGCGTTATCGTGGGAGCAAGCTTTTTTTCAAGCAGGCTCGATATGCGCTGGCTTATCTTCGTAGTCGCGAGAGGGCTCCGGAAGATCGTAACCCCGGCGGCCTCCGCCTCGGCGAGCATCTCCGGCGGCGGCTTATGATTCCGCGCAAGTACCACGCACGGGATATCCGGATATCGGAAATAATCCTTCATGCGCTTTTCGCGCTCTTTTGCGGGCAGTTCGTTTAGGTAGTACATTTCGGCGTTGCCCGCGAGCTGTACGCGCGACGATGCAAAGTGTACAAAATAACCGGTAAATTGTAAACCGGGACGGTTCAAGTCCGACGTGCTTACCACGAATTCGGGCTTTCCCAAAAGGGCTAAGGTCATGCCTAGCTCATCTGCAAATTCGCGTACGGACATCGTAAGATTCATAGCTTAAATCCTTAATCAACCATTTAAAATAAACTTTTCGATTACATGCGCGACGCCGTCCTCGTCGTTGCTGGGCGCGATATAATCGGCGACGGCTTTGACCGCGGCCACGCCGTTTGCCATGCATACGCCAAGTCCCGCATAAGCGATCATTTCCAGATCGATCAAATCGTCGCCGACAGCGATAATTTCCTCGCGACGGATACCGAGCATCGCCTCGATCTTCTTTAGAGCCGTGGCTTTATTCGTTCCCGGTTCGTTGATCTCGATGTAGCAAGGATCCGAGGTTGATATGCGAAGCCTATCTTTAAAACGCTCCGCAAATAAAGACATCGCCTGCTTGATCGCATCTGGGTCACCAACACAAAGCGCCTTGGGCGTATCCCATTTGTGCCCAAGTAAATCGCCCACAGCCTTCCCAGTTAGTAATGAACGCTCTGAATAGATTTTCGACCATTCGCTTTCGGCATCAAAATAAAACGCGCCTATATGGTCGTAAACGTGTATATGCAATCCCAAGGAGCGCGCCAGCTCGATCGCTTCTTTAAGCGGCGCTGCCGGAAGTGTAGTTATGCTCGCTATTTCGCCGGTTCTGACGTCGGTAATCTGCGCGCCGCCATAGTTAATAACATACGGCCCGGCGCCTATAAGGTCGATTACGTGCTTCGCACTTTGATACCCGCGCCCCGTTGAGATAACGACAAATACGCCCTTTACCTTGGCCGCTGCAATCGCGGCCAGCACGGGCTGAGTTACTTCGCGTTTGGAATTAAATAAGGTTCCGTCGACGTCCAGTGCAATAAGCTTATATTCCATAGTCCTCCAAAGCCGCTTTTACGGTGTCGCTCCGTTTCGCTCAATGCGTTCACATTAGCACGGGAGAAACATTATGTCAATGCTAACACTTTAGCATTGATTATGATGTACTTCGGCGGGGATTGAGAAGGGGCGCAGCCCCTTCTCAATAATAAATGATATCTCGCGCCCGGCTA
>DBDD01000206.1:0-795 GCA_002293365.1 Christensenella sp. UBA941
AGGCCGTCGCGCGTCATGCGCTGAACCTTTTTGCCTCGTTTTTCAAATTCCCTTGACGTAATTTTCACCTCCTGCGATCGAAAGAAAAGAGCGTCAGACGCCGCTATCAGAAATCTCTTCTAATTTAGTTGTCATAATCCTATATAGCTCCGTGTCCTTCGGGAATCTATCCACAAACGGGATGATCGTATTCCCGTAGAATAATAGCCCTTCGCCGGCGTTACTGTGCGTAACATACGATAGCTGGTGCGGCGAGATGCCCAATTGCTTCGCGAGTATTTGCCGGTCACCCGCGGCTTGGTTGAGCATAAGGAGGAAATCCGAGTTTTCCAGAATATTTTCTACTTCCCGCGACAGAAGGAAATCCTTCACGTTCTGCGTAAGCCCTGTAGGAATCCCACCCCATTTCCTAAAACGCTTCCAAATCTCCACCGTGTAAGCCGCCGTCTGTTCCTCCTTTAAGAGCAGGTGCATCTCATCCATGTAAAACCAACTTTTTCTATGCAGCGCGCGGTTTGCGGTAACTCGGTTCCAAACGGAATCCTGTAAAATGAGCATGGCAATCTTCTTTAGCCCCTTGCCGAGCTCTTTCAGATCGTAGCAAACGAGCCGGTTATTGAGATTGACGTTGGTGCGGTGGTTGAAGATGTTCAAGCTGCCGGTTACGTATATCTCCAATGCCGTAGCTATCCGCTGCGCCTCCGGCTCCGCCTGCTTGCGCATGATATCGTACATGTCCCCAAGAATAGGCATGTTTTCGGGCTTGGGGTCCGCAAGGTAATCACGGTAAACAAG
>DBDD01000206.1:825-7868 GCA_002293365.1 Christensenella sp. UBA941
AGCGAAAGGATGAAGTCACTTTTAAGGGTCAAAGGGTCGTCTTCAGACGTGTATTGTCAAGGAGTTTTATAATCAGATTTTTGAGCATGGTATTATAAAAATAAAATTACAGAACTTCAGCTAATAATTTATAAACATGAATACCATATTTATCTTGACATATCAAGGCTACTGATGTAGGCTATAGATGGCTACAGTAGTAGTCTTGCATAGGCTTGGAGGATTTGATATGAACATGATTATGGGAAAAGTGCCGGAATCGCAGCTTAAAATACTGCGTGTTCTATGGGATTCCGAGCGCGAAATGACGTTGGCTGAAGTCCGTAAAGCGGTCTCAGTCGTGACGAGCTGGGAGCCGACGACGATAAAAACGCTGCTTTCCCGGCTATGCAAGAAGGGCATCGTAAAACAGGACAAGCGGGAGGTAACGTATTTCTCGCCGGTAATAAGCGCGCAGCAATATAGCGATTACGCAACAAAAGAGATGATTGACAGCCTGTACGGAGGAAATGCTAAGAACCTCGTATGCGCTCTGTTAGACAACGAGCATTTGAGCAAAAGCGATATCGAGGATTTACGAGAGCTGTTCAAGGTCAATTTGCAGAAAGAAGGCGATTAGCTTGGATGCTGCTATCAGTTTGCTGCTTTCCCTTTCGATATCGGGGAGTCTCTTGGCGCTCGTCTTATTCGCGCTCAAACCGCTCGTAAAAACGAGGCTTACAAAGTCTTTTCAGTATTATATATGGCTGTTGGTGCTTTTTCGGATGATTCTCCCGTTGCCGGGGATATGGGCACCGAGCGATTGGTTTGGAAATGGCGCGTTTCCTGCGCCGCCCACGAATGCTTACGCGCCCGCAATCATCGACGATGCGGCAGGCACAATACCTGGCGTGACGCAATCGGAAGCTATAGAGCCCGCTTTGCCGCAAACGCAAGATGGATCGCAGTTAGCGCCGCAGCTTAACGTAGCCCCCACTCCGGCAGGAGTAAATATCGGAGCTTTTCTGTCGGCGGCTTTCGCTTGGATAAATCAAAGTCTTGGGTTCTTTTGGGCTGTCGGCTTTGTAGCTTCACTCGGATATAGGGTAATATGCTATGCGCTGTTTTTACGTAAGATACGTGCCAAAGCAATCGCCGCTAAGAAAGGATATACCGATCTGCTAGGTGATATGAAAAGACGTTTGCGCATATCATCGGATATACCTATATGGGTAAGCTCTCTAACGCCTGTCCCAATGCTGGTAGGTATCTTCAAGTCCAAAATCGTCTTGCCCGACGTTGAATATGATGAGCGGCAGCTAGAAAATATTCTCCTTCATGAAACAACACATTTTCGCCGCCGCGATACATCATTCAAATGGTTCGGCGCAGTCGTATCAGCCGTACATTGGTTTAATCCCATCGTCTATTTTATACAGCGCGAAGTCAACATAGCGTGTGAGCTTGCTTGCGATGAATCGGTTATCAACCATTTCAATTCAGACGAGCGGCAATGCTACGGCGATACGCTGATCGATATCGCGAACAACCGCGCGTATCCTCGCGGTGTAATATCTACGTCCATGAACGCAAAGAGAAGCACGCTGAAAGAAAGGTTGGTTTCTATCATGAAGTATTCAAGGCCTCAAAAACGGATAACCGCTCTATCTATGGGTTTGCTTATACTACTTGTCGGCTGCGCCGGTACGCTGGGTGCCAGTCCAGATGCGCATAGCGAACAAGATATTACTCGGTTATCAAACCAATCACAACAGAGCGGCATAAACCAAGCGGCTGATTCGGAAGCGATAATGCCTGTGGTGAATGGCTTTAGGATCACGCCTGAAATTACTCAGGCGCGCGAAAAGCGTTCTGCTGAAATGGCCGCAAAATTGAATGGTAAGATTATAAAGCTCGTTACGGGCGGCGGCGTTCATGCCGCCCTTGATGAGCACGGTAATTTCTTCCTTTGGGGCAATTTGTGGGATACGCGGTTGGATATACCCGAAGGATTACCGCCAGTTAAGGATATCGCTATCGGACAGTATCATGCTGTTGTCTTGGACTTCGACGGCAACTTGCATGGCTGGAAAGCCGATACTTATGATCCACAAGATTTTGGCGAAATAGCGTTTGGCGCTAATTTGCCGCCTATCGTTCAGATAGACGCAAGCGGCTACCATACCGCCGCGATCACAGCCGACGGCAAGGTGTATAAATGGGGCGACGCAAACAATGGCAATCAAGATGCTGTGCCTAAGAACCTCGAACCTGTTAAACAGATTGCAACAGGGTCGTATTGCACGGCGGCGCTCTTAGAAGATGGAAGTATCGAAAAATGGGGCATGGCCAAAGTTTCTCCGCAAGATATGCCTGTAAAGGCAGTGCAGGTGGCATGTTCGTATTATGGCGTTTATGCTTTGGGCGAGGATGGCATAGTCTACGGCGAAGAAGAACCACAAAACACGCAAGTAGATTACGTCCCCAAGCCCGAAATGAATAATATTATAAAAATAGCCGGTTGTATGGCCCTCAGCGAAGATGGCAAAGTATACGCTTGGGGCGATAACAATCGCTTCCAAACAGTCGATATCACCGACGTACCGCTCAATTTGCCGGAGATTATCGATATCGCGACGGACGGTATGAAAGCCATCGCTTTGGGTGCGGACGGTAAAATCTACGAATGGGGATTTGATAACGGTTCGATGCCAATGGAAGGAGGCGAAAGGACACATTTCGTCGCGCTGCCTGCGAGTCTCGATGGATTTGCCGATATGAAACCCGAGTTGCCGCCGATAGACACACAAGGTATATCGGAAACCACAGTAGTAAAGACGTTCGAGGAATTTCGCTTGGCATCCACGGCTTATCCGTTCTGTAAAAAGATCATTGTAGACGGGAATTTCACGATTAAGGATGATATCGTATTATCTCAAATTGCTCTCGTAATAAACGAAGGCGCTACTGTTACCATAGACGCCATGAACTGTGGCTTTTATAGTACGGTAGAAAACAACGGCACGATTATTGTAAATGGCCGGCTCTCGATTATGGATAAACCCATGCTGTCTGGACAAGTTATGACCCAAGAAGAGTACGACGCATTGTTCAATCCTACAGGCACAGGAAAGATCGAGTTCACTAACGGCAAAAGCATGGCTAACGCAACCATAAAAAACAGCGCCGATATTGAGAAATATTTTAGCCAAAACTCCATATACAACAGTATTTTATCAACGCCAGCGCAAGCCACTACTCTTCTGATCGATAAAGACGTAACGATACCGGAAGGATACTCAATTGATCTGAATATCAATGTTACGATTAAGGTAGCCAAAGGCGTTACGCTCACGAACTATGGGGAGATATCGACGCATAATGAACCGATTGTCGAGGGTACGGTTACAGGAAACGCGATTGCCGTGCTATAAGCATGTGGAGTTTATGGTTTTTTGGAAACAAAAACAAGGGCTTCCAATAGCTGCTCTAATCGCGATTTTTGCTGTTAAGACGCTGCCTTTTGCTATGCTTACACTCGTTATAACCGTCTTGACCGCGACAGCCGCATGTGTGAAAGCGCCTTCAATAACAGAATCAGCCATAGGTGTTCAGCCCGACATTGCTTTAGGCTCTGTCCCACAAGCGACGCCATATAACATAATCGAAAATGATGTGCCGGTTATCCATGAACGCATTTCCGACAATGAAAGACAGCCGACGCATGAAAGTGTAATTCACCAGTCCGAAAAAACGGACGATAATAATTTTGATTTTGATGGCGACGGGCGCGGTGATACCGTCTCCGTAACTCCTATTAGCTATACCCGTTCCGAGTCCGTTCTTGATCGCGCCACGCTGACAGTCGGCCTTGGCAATGGTACGTTTATAGAAAAGGAGTTTGAAGGCTGGTGGCATAATCCCCAAACCTTAGTCGCAGACTTTGACGGTGACGGCAAGGATGATATCGCGCTGGCAATGGAGGTGGGCGGCAGCAATTACGGCGCGACTAAGGTGCATATCTTCCGCGCGGAGGGAAACAAGATGGAGGAGATGGGGGATGCCGTCAGCACGGCGGCGGAATATATAAAAGAGCGGAGAGCGTATTCCAGACTTTCCTCCCCAGCGTGCGTCGGCATGAGCTTAATGCAGGAAGAAAACGTCAAACCGCTGCTGCGCGTTAGAATGCTCAATGATTATAGCCCCGGAGACGGAATTAGCACGGCGTACTATGTTGATTTATCGTTTGAAGGCGCGCGGTGGACGGTGGAGGATATGCACTTAGGCGAGGCCTATGGCCCGGACAAGTTTATTGAGCCGCCGAAGCCCACGAGTTATTTTGACACCACGCTTAAACCGATATACCGCCCCGGCTTCAAGGAGGCGGAGCTCACCGTAGTGGGCGATACCGGGGTTGACATAGACTTCGTTGGGTTTAACGACTACGGCGATAAAATGCTGTCCCTGCGGGAACGGGCGCAGATTGCCCTGCGGCTGCTTTACGATATAACGGGGATTTTGATTAAGCGTTGTAATATAGATACCAGTTACGGTAACTTTGTCTGTCTGACCATGACGCAGGACGGCAATCTGGAGTCCTTCCTTGGAACCACTGTTGACCCCGACAACGGCAATATCCGGTTTATGAACATAGCATGGAAGCAAAAGGGCGTTGAGCATTCCCCGCTCGACCCCGCCCAGTGTGTGCGGCCGCCGGACTATCAGACAATGAGCGTAGGAGAGCAGGCCCGCTGGTACTTTGAAAACTCATCATACGGCGTCCATCGAGCCAAGATCTTCCGCGTGGAGGAGATATACTACTCCAACAATAATTCCCAAGTGCCGAGCGTCGTAAAGCTGCATTTGTTTAACGGGGACTTTTACGAGTTTGATATTGATGAGGCCACCGGCCTGCCCACCGGCTTTAATGGGCCTTACGAGAAAGGCTACACCCATTGAGGATGAAATCGAGTGCGGCAAAGCCCTTTGAATATCGCAGCTTTCATTCACGGACGGAGAGTTTTGTTGCTCGTATAATGTATTAAGGCGTTGACATTTGCGGTTGTGATGTGTATCATCAAGCTAGAGGTGATCGAGATGTCGGAAACCCGTTCAGGCGGAATGCACATTCGCGTCAATCCTGAAATTAAAGCGAGCGTTGAGCCTATTTTGGCCGCAATAGGGCTTTCTTTCAGCGACGTTTTTAATCTGACTTTGCGCCAGATTTACCTTAAACGCCGGATACCTTTTGAACTTTCCTCCACGCAACTAACCGAAAACGGCTATACTCCTGAGTTTGAAACCGCGCTCCTCGCAGAAGCGGAAGAAACCTATGCGGCTGTCCAGAATGGAACGGCGAGGCGATACAATAGCGCCGCGGAAATGTTAGCCGATTTGGACATGGAGGACGACAAGGTTGAATGAACCGAAGTATTCGATTGTCCGATCAACGAACTTCAAGCGCGGCGTTAAGGCGGCACAGAAGCAGGGCAAGGATTTAAGCCTGCTTGCTTTCGCTATCGACCAATTGGCGCAGGATATTCCGCTGCCCTTAAATTGGAAAGATCATCCGCTCACAAACAATATGAAACGCTTTCGCGAGTGTCATATAGGCGGTTCCGGCGACTGGCTCTTAATATACGAAAAGCGCGATGTTGACTTGATCCTGTATCTTTTTGGCACGGGGAGCCATGCTAATTTACTTGGGCTTTAAGCGGTACAAAATGTCCAGCTCGCCGTTTAGTCGATTAAATGTATTTTTGCACTTGACCGTCATGGTTATTGTGCTTTTTTGCGCTTGTAAAGCGCCCTAATTTAGGGCGTTTCCGCTTGAGCATTTCGCGTTTTGCGAGGGGGGTTAAGTGGTTTGTACATCTTCCCCGTTTTTAAGCTTTTAATCGTGACGAGGATCGTTGAACGGCTATACTAATACGGCTTTGTCTCGAAATAAAGCGGCAGGAGACCTCCATACCCTCCCGCCGCGTTTTCATTTACCGCTCAATCTCACGCGCCCGCCCGCGCCACTCATCCTGCGCCTCGCTCCGCATAATATCATCCACGCCGCGCCGAACAGCCTCAACCTCGCGGACTTCCTCTTTGATAGAGTTGTATTCGAGATACAGCCCTTTCCGCTCGGCAGCCAGCTTCGCGGCCTCTGCTTTCCAAGCCTGAACGGGAATGGCGTTTCTGCCGTTAATGACCTTTTTCAGATAATCCCGCGATTCTTCAAACCCAGCAAGCTCGACACGGTGCCTTTCGTAAAACGTCTCGCGCTTTTTCGGATTCTGAATCTGCCGGTATTGCCCAAAAAGCTCCTTGTGCTTGAAATAAGCCTCCGCATGTTTTGTGTGTTCGCCCAGCGTCTTGGCGCGTCGCTCGTTCTTTTTCAGCGCATCNNGCGCCGCCGAACCGCGCGTAAATGGCGCTCACTTTTTCTTGCAATCCGGCCATGTCCTTGATATCGTTGGATTGCAGGAAAATCAGCATTTTAGCCGCCGATTTCAGATTGGCGATTTGCGCATAGCGGCCTTGACCCTCCCGCTTTTCCAAGATACCGTGAATCACGTCGACCAGCGTCGGCGGCGCGGCGTTCGCCGCTTCGTCTTTCAGCCAATCCGAAAGCTTGATTATCCGTGCGCGAAGCTGGCGCAACTGTGAATTGGTGATTTCTATTTCGTGATTGAGGTTTCCGCGATCCGTAGCGATCCCGCGCCGCTCCATCTGGAAAGCGGCGACGCCTAAATGGACGGTGGGGATGAGGTCGATGCCCTGCCGCTCGTAGCTGCGGTGGTCGATCCGTTCGGTATGGCCGCCGCGCTCCAAAGCGGCGTTTACCGCCTCGGCCCAGCCTTGCCGCCATACCTCGGCTTTGGCGTGATCGTTCCAGTCGGTGGCGGGGATGGATTTGCATTTATAGGATCGCTTCTTTTTATCGTAAATCTTGTTGCCGTCGCGGTCGAAAATGTATTCCTTCTTCTGCTTGTCGCCCCACGTTCCGTCTTCGTGAATCGGGCGAAGGGTAAGCATGATATGGGCGTGCGGGTTCCCGTCGTTTTTATCGTGAA
>DBDD01000019.1 GCA_002293365.1 Christensenella sp. UBA941
GACGTTCGCGCTTGCCGAAGCGAACTTATTTGCCAGGCTCGATACGACTTGCGTGCCGTTGTGGTAGCCTTCAAAGCGCTTTGAAAGCTGCACGACATCCTGCGGCTCGCCCTGTACGTCCGCATGCTTATGCGGTGGCTTATACGTCCCCGGCTCCGGACGCCGGAACTGCGGCGCCTGGCGCTCGATACTCAGCTTTGCCGGCGTACTGTTTACGGTAAAGCTTGGGCGCTGACTTTGAATGCGCAGCTTTGCCGGCGTCATGTGGATTTCGAGCGCGGCGTTTTGGCGCTCGATTTCGATTGCGTATTTCACCTAAAACACCTGCCTCCTTGCTTTGATGGGCCGAAACCCTTCGTCCTCCGCTCCCTTTGGCGCTTCCATCCGCCCGGGAACATTGCTATATTATGGTCTATTCGCACTTTGGCCTTAAGTTTCCTGCGAAACGGCCAAAAATTATCTTAAATAATCCATCAGCGTCGGCTGTATTACCCTTGGCCCGAGCTGTAACGACGCGTTGTAGACTGCCGACGTCATGGAGAAGTTCATTATGGCCTCGGCGATATCCACGTCCTCAAGCGTGGACTTGACCGTCGTGTACATCAATTCGTCCTTGCTGTAGCGGTCTTCCATCATGTCGACTCGGTTCCAGCGCCCGCCCATCTCGGAGACGCAGGAGTCGACGTGCGTCTGCGCGTCCTGGAATTGGCGTATAAAGTCTTGAGCCTCCTCCGCCGAACACGGGCGCTCCAGCGCTTCGCAGAAATTTTCGAGCGTTTTGATCATATCCTGCATTACCAGCTCGCCGTCTTTATCCGTGGTTGAGAACACCATAGCCTCCGGAGCCGTCATTGTGACGGCTATTGGAAGGTTAAAGCCGATTTGGAACTCCAGAGTATTGTTTTCAACCAGAGTTTCGAGGTTGTCTCTGTTGTAGTACGCGCTCATAGGCACACCGTTGTAGAGAATGTCGCCTTCTTTCATAACGACCGATGTTCCGTCTTCATTGGTAAGCGGAGTGCCGTTGGGGCCGAGAACCACCGGATCCGCGCCCGGAGCGGTAGGAAATCCCGCGGCGGCGGCGGCGTTGCTGGCCGCTAGGACGTCGTCCGCCGTCGCCCTGGTAACCGGCACTTGATTCTTTAGGTTAAACGCGCCGAATGTATACTCGTCGCTCGAAGTGGCGTTGGCCGTGTTGATAAGCTGTTCGAGCAGCGCCCTGGCCTTCGGGGCGATGGACGACGCGCGTACTTCGTCCGGAACGGTATCGGAGCCGGCTTGAACCGTAAGCTCGTACGCGTCCTGTATGAGAGCGCTCATTTCTCTCATGGAGTTCTCGGAGGCGTCCTGCCAGCGCCTTGCGTCCGTGATGTTGCGCTGGAATTGCTCGATACGCGATATCTGCTGGCGGGCGTTTAACCCTTGGATCAAGCCGACCGGATCGTCCGAAAGGCGCTGGATGCGCTTGCCCGAGGATTGTTGCATCTGGGCCGTATAAAGCCTTTGCAGGTTGTTCTGCAAGTCGGACATATATGTCATGGACATCATACCGTTTGTTATTCTCATATTATTTTACCTTACCTTCCTACGACGCCCATGCCGTTGATTATCGTGTTCAGCGCCTCGTCCATGGCCGTGATAACCCGGCTCGACGCTGCAAAAGCGTGCTGGAACTTGATCATGTTCGTCATCTCTTCGTCTATGGAGACCGCAGATATCGACATGCGCTGCGTGTCGGCGCTCAGCGCCAGCGTCTCCTTGTTCGTATGCTGCGTACGGGCGTAGTCCGTCGTGAAGCCGATCGTAAGGAGAAAGCTGTTGTAGTAGTCGCTGAAGTTGTCTACGACCGGAACGTCTTCGCGGTCAAACAAATTCAGCAGCTTATCCATGGTGTTGTGGTTGTTACCCTCCTGGTTGTCGTCGGTAACAGGTACGTCCGAGCAGGCGATGTTCCATACGTCGTCGGGCCCGGTCATATTGTCGTCCAGCTTAAAGTTGCCGGCCGTTATCTTGGAGTAATCGTCTGCATATTGTAATCCGTAGTCGGCGAAAAAGTCTATGCCGGCGCCCTCCGTCCCCGTATATCCGGGTACCGGTATGGGCGTTATGCTGCTACGCCAATCGGGATAGCCCTGGTTATGGAGATTGTTGAATTCTTTTACTATAGACCTTGCAATCGTATCGAGCTGATGAACGAGGTATGGGATGCCGATATTTTCGTCATCGTCGCCGTCGCGCATGGTCAGTATGCCTTTTATCTCGCCTTCGCCGAGCAAGTCGTACATCAATTGCATCTGTGCGGACGACGGCGGGTCGTCGGGGTCGAGAGGGTCGCCGTTATAGTTTTCGTCGAACCATGCGACATCGACCCGAGGGGAAGTCGGGTCGGTCGGATCCGAAAGGACTTTCGCGGTCGTTATATTCGCTTCAGGCCGCGGCACCCCTTCATAGAGCGGATCAAAGGGGTACCCCGCAGGAGGAGGAACGATATTGTTCCTTCGATCCTCGAGTACGATCTGCTCGTAATCGTCTGCCCAAACGATGGCCAGGACGTTGTCCAAAGGGTCGCCCACTTCGTTTTTGATATTGGTATCGGATTCCGGTTGACTCGGATCATAATCGTATTCGATGCGATTTTTTACTTCCTTTAGCTCAAGCGCGTTCACCGTCGTATGGTCGACTAAGCTGCCCCTGCTTGTGCCCTTTCCTATGGTCACGGATAGCCGCTTGGGCTCGTGACTCGCCACTTGGTATTCTCTGACTTCGATTTCCACCAGAGAAGAAAGCTCGTCGAGCAATACATTGCGCTGATCGCGCAAGTCGTTGGCGTGTTCGCCCGTCATCTCGAAGTTGTAGATCAATTTATTTAAATCGCCTATCGCGGTGGACAGCCTGTTGACCTCGCCGACCTTCGCCTCGACCTCTTTGTTCAGGCCGGCTTGCTGATCGATCAACTGGCGGTAGTATTGGTTGACAGTCGCCGTTAGCTTCTTCGCGGCGGATTGAAGCTCCGTCCTTTGGGATTTGCCGGGGGAGTCCGTCACCAAGTCGTTCAGCGCGTTGTGGAAGTCTTGAAGATGGCTCAAGTAGCCGACTTCGTTGGGCTCGCTGAAAACCTCCTCGATAAACTCGAAGCTCTCCAGGCGCTTTGCCCATGTATTCAAATTTGAGTTTTGCAGGCGGAACTCCCGGTCTAAATAGTCGCTGCGGAGCTGCTCTATGACGTGGCTCTGCGTGCCCCCGCCGAGTATGCCCTTTTCGTAGGTGGCAAGCCTGCCTATGGTTGAGTACGGCTCTATCGCGCTCGTCACGAGACGCTGGCGCGTATAGCCGGGGGTATTGACGTTGGAAATATTGTGGCCCGTAACGTTCAGGTTGTGCTGGCTGATGAACAGGCCCGTCTTGGCTATTTCGAAGCCAAAGAAAGACGATCTGGATGCGCTGCCCATGACATAGTGTCTCCTTAACTAAATCTGATGGTCGAAAAATTTCAGCCGGGATTCGGCTATTGGCGCGCCGCCGCTGGCCGTGTAGCTGTTGGTCAGCGTGGAAGGCGTAGTCGTCACGTTTATCATGTAGTCGATATAGCTTAGCTGGGCTTCGATTAGGCCATTGTTCAACATGTTTAAACGCAGCTGCTCTTCTAGGATGCCGCCTAATTCGCCCCAAAGCTGTAAAAGCTTTTCCGCTTCGGCTTCGTCCGCGAGCTCGATCATCTTATGTATCGTAAGCTCTTCAAACGGGCATCCCAAGTCCTCCGCAATCCTTCGCGTTTGCGCCAAGCGCTCCTGCTCGACATCCGTCATCGACTGGATCAGATCCAGCTCTATAGCCGTGATCGCTTCTATCGCGGTCACGTCGTTTTGTGTTAGCGCCTCCTTTTTTTTGCGGGATTGCGCAAGAAGCGCCTCGCAGCACTCCTTTTCACGCGTCAATACCCCGATGAACTGCGCAAATCGTTCCATCGCTTAAATCTTCTGGTCGAACAGCATGCCGGAGACCATCTTCGCGGCGATATCGCCGCTTTCGACATGGTACGAACCCGATTGGATCTGCTGCTTCAACTCGGCAACGCGCGCTGCGCGCTCGGCGGAATCGGCGCCGCCTTCTTTTTTTGCCTCGCGAACGGCATTGCCAAAGGAAACCGCGGAGTCGGATAGCTCTACGCTGTCCGCCTTTGGCGCATAAACGTTCGAACCGCCCTTTACGCGGTTGGCCCGCTCGTAGTTTTGTACGAGAGAGCTCGTTAGGACAGGATTGATTTTCATAAAAGCTGTCACCCCTTNNAAAACAAACACGCTTCTATATGTACTATCGGATGTGCGCCGAGATTGTTTAGGGCTAATCGCGGAGTTTTCATAATTTTTTATCATTCAGCGATCTCGTCTGGCAATCTCGTCGATATAGCTCGAACTCTTTTGCCTAAATTTATCGTCGGAGCGAACCGGCGGCGCGTTTTTCGCGCTGTCGCGCGCGGCCATTTCGCCGAGCGACTTATAGACGCTGTTTTTGCAATCGTCGCATACGCGCCCCGACGCGATCGGCCGGCCGCATTGCTCGCATAGAAGGCCGCTCCCTTCCGCAGAGTCGAACGACAAACGCCCCGCCCGCACAAGGTAGAGTATATCCGCTTCCTTTTCTTCCAATGCTTTTGCGAGCGAAATCATATTCTCGTGCCTATGGTCGTATAGGTAGTCGCGCGCCCGCTCGAATATCCTATCGAGATCCTCCTCGCAATTTGGGCAGTTCTCATTGCGATATGCTTGGAAAAGCTTCCTACAGCGCTTACATACTTTTATATCGTCCATCTTGCCCACTCCTTATGAGTATAATCAGCATGTAGGGGCGAACTGTGTTCGCCCGGGATAATCGCGAGCATTTGTTTTGACCACGGGCGAACACAGTTCGCCCCTACAGCGAGTGGTTTGCAAAAACTAGTTGCGCAGCGTATTGGCTTGCATTTCCATATTATCCGCCGCCGTAACGGCGCGGGCCGCAAGCTGCAGAGCGCGCTGAGTACGGATCATCCTCGTCATTTCAAGGCCCAAATCAACCGTGGAGCCTTCAAGCGCAAACTGTCTGATCGTCGACGTCTCTATGGGCGTCGGCGCTCCGGAAGCTTCGGTTTCCGCAAACGCAGTGTTGCCGGCGGCGCTTAGGGCGTTTGGATTCGCAAAGTTTACCAGCGTCAGCTTCGCGAAGGGCGCCTCCAAGCCGATTTGCATGGAACCGTCCGTATTTACGACGAGGTTTTCTACGCTGGAACCCTCGGGGAATTGGATGTGCTGCCCGTTTTCGTCCAAAACGAACTGCCCCCCTTGCGTTACGAGCGACAATCGCCCCTCGGCGTCCGCGCTGACGGCCAGCGCGCCGTTGCGCGTAAAGACCGGCTCGCCCGTATTGGATTCGACTGTGAGGTAGCCCTCGCCGCTGATTAAAAGGTCTGTCGGCTGGGTGGTAATGAACGTTGCGCCTTGAGTAAACTGGCGGGGCGTCTCCGACGGGATCCCGCCGTGTCCCCGGCGCAGATTCAGATCGTCCTGCGGCTGAATCGGCCTAAGGAGCGTCGCGTATAGCGCGTCCTTGAAGTCCAAGCGCGAAGCCTTATAGCCATACGTATTGACGTTGGCGACGTTATTTGCGATTATTTCGATGCGCCGCTGCTGCGACAACAGCCCCGTGTTACCGGTATATATCGCTTGATTCATATCACTATAGCCTTCCTACGTCGTTCACGGTTCTTGAGAGCGTTTCGTCCGTCATTCGGGCTATGCGCTGATTGGCCTCGTAGCTGCGCGTTACTTCGATCATGTCGACGAGCTCGCGGCCTATATCGACGTTTGAATTTTCTATCATGTTTTGCAGAACCCGGGGATTTTCCATCTCTGCCGGAGGCGCGTCGTTATGGGCGTAGAAGAGGTTATTCCCTTGCTTGCGCAAAACGAGGCGATCCTCGAAGTCCACTATGCGCAGCCTCCCGGCTTCCGTACCGTCCTCCCTGGTGATTGTCCCATCGGGGCTCATTGCAAAATTTTGTCCGGTTTGGAGCCGCCCGCCTTCGCCAAGGACATAGTGCCCATCGGGATTCAGCAAATAGCCCTCTTCGTTGACGAAAAAATCGCCTGCGCGGGTATAGCGCTCGCCTTCTTCCGTTTCGACAACGAAAAAGCCGTCGCCCTCGATCGCCATATCGGAGAAGCGGCTCGTTTGCTCCAGCGCGCCGCGCGCAAAGGATATAAGCGTCTCATCTGAGAATATACCCGTATTTAGCGGGCCAACGCGCCTGTCTCCCGAATTTGGGTCGCGGATACGGTCGATAATTAAGTCTCTGAAAGACAGCGTTGTCATCGTGTCCTTTTTGAAGCCTATCGTCTCGGCGTTTACGATGTTATTCGTAACGACGTCCATACGCCGCTGCTGCGTAAACATGCCCGTCCCGGCTATGAATAATCCTCGAACCATGTCCTCTCCTTCTTAGCATCCTTGCATGGCCGATATTATTGTTATATCTATATCGGACGTTTTTGCCGATAACTTTAGCGATGGTTGCTTTTTCCTAATTCCGAACTCTGAATTCCTAGTTCCTAATTCCTAGTTCCTAATTCCTAGTTCCTAATTCCTAGTTCCTAAT
>DBDD01000340.1:0-9849 GCA_002293365.1 Christensenella sp. UBA941
AGGGCGTAATCGGTCGTTTTGTTAATCTGCATAATCCTATAATTCCCTTCATTTTCGTATGAGAAATTAAGCTGCTTTCAATTTCTGCCAATACTGCTTTTCCTATTGGTTCGCTAACCCAACTCAGAATTCTTCAAACCAGCGCCAAACGCGACGAAAATCATTATTCAGTTGTCGGAAGTTAATGCTCTTCTTTGCTAAAACCAAGCAAGTGGTGAATATTATTTAAATATTTATTATCACATCCTATAATGAGTATAGCTGTTAGGGAATGCCTAATAAATGGCATTTCCTATTTCTTCCATGTTACAAGATGTTCTGAGGTGTATATAAATTCAGTTTCAATATCACGCCACTGGAAACATCTTGTTGGAGATGAAGGCCGCTGACGGTCTGAACCGGCAACGGCCTTCGGCTGTAAACGAGAGGGTAACTCGATTTACTTGATTCCCGCAACAAAGCGCTCGATAAAGACTTTCGACTGCGACACCTTATAATTATTTTTACTCATAGGCATGGCGTCCTTAACGGCAAGCTCGGCGGCTTCCTTTGCCAACTCTGCGGAAGGGGCTTTCCCCTTTAGCAAAGCTTCAACGGCGTTCAATCTAATCGGGACGGGAGCGACGCCGCTCAACACGAGCCTTACGTCTTCGAACTTTCCGCTTGAAAGCTTGTACGCGTACGCGAAGCTCGCAAGCGCAAAGTCGATCGATTTACGGATACGCACTTTCTCGTAGCCGGAAACATAACCGGACATATCCGGCACTTGGATTGCCGTTACGAGTTCATCCTTGTCGAGCATGTCGTACGCTTTCAGCTTCGTCGTGAAGAAATCGGCGGCGGCAATCGTCTTCTTGGTGGTTACGACTGCACCGTCAAACGCGACGAGTACGGGCGAAATATCCGACGCGTTTATGGAGTAGCAGCCGCAATTCATGCAGCGGCGCGCTTCCGCCTCAGCTTGCGCCATATCGAGGGTTTTGGCGTCTTCGTCGGTCAGCGTCCTCTGTTCGACGGGCAGTTCCTCCAATGTAGCGCCGTTCTTGACTTCGATGCCCTTGACGTCGAACTTGATAAAACCGTCGTCTTTTTCGGATTCGGCGACAAACGGGAAGCCAAGCCTCGCGCTCATCGCGCGGGCCGCGCGGCCTCCGGCGTTAATGGCTCTTATCGCGATATCTGGGCCTGTAACGGCGTCGCCGCCCGCAAATATCTTCTCCTTTTTTGTCTGGAAGGTTTCGGCGTCCGCTTCCACTAGCCCGCGTGTTGTTGAAAGCTGTGACAGGAAATCATCGCCGAGGAAGCTGAGGTCTACGCGCTGGCCGGTTGCGAGAATAATCGTCTCGGATTCAAATACGCGCGTGTCGTCCTCATCATATACGGGCGCGAAACGGCGGCGCTCGTCGAAAACCGATACGCACTTCATCGACTCAAGCCCTGTCGTCTTGCCGCTTGCGTCGGTAACGACGCGCTTCAAGCCCCAGCCGTTGATGATTTCCACTCCCTCTTCCTTGGCGCGGGCAATTTCCTCGGCGGTTGCGGGCATTTCGTCTTCCTGCTCAAGGCAGACCAAGCGTACGGCTTTTGCGCCCATCCTCTTGGCCGTAAGTGCCACGTCCATAGCGACGTTGCCGCCGCCGCAGACCAGCACGGCGTCGCCGACTGTCTTCTTTAGGAACCCGTTTACTTCCGTTAGGAAGTTGAGGCCGAAGTGCGTCAATTCCTCGCCCTTGATACCAAGAATCGGCTGCTTCCAAGCGCCCGTTCCGAGATATACGCTGTCGAAGCGATTTTCGATTTCGTCCATGCTGACGTCCTTGCCTACGGTCTTATTCAGCTCAAACTTAACGCCCATCGTTTCGAGGGCTTTCACGAAACCGTCAACATAGGCCCTTGGCAGGCGGTAGTGGGGAATGCCGTACTGCAGCACGCCGCCCGCTTTTTCGTGGGCGTCAATAACGGTGACGTCGTGGCCTTTAGCGCGCAGATAGTACGCGCAGGTAAGCCCGCCGGGCCCCGCACCGACGATGCCGAACTTTTTGCCTGTCTCCTTCTCGGGCTTTAAGTAGAACCTATCGGCGTTTTGCAGGATGTAATCGCCCAGCGTACGCTCGACGCAGTGGATGCTGACGCAGTCGCCATAGGCGTTCTGATTGCAGTCGTCCTGGCAGGGATGCGGGCAGATGCGGGCGGTCAGCATGGGCATTGGATTCACGCGCATGATGAGCCGCGCCGCCGCGTCCCAGTCTCCTTCGCGGATTTTCGCCATATAGGCGGAAATATCCGTCAGGGCGGGACATGCTTTCATGCATTCGCCGGCTTGGGTCTTCATGCCTCCGAATACGGAGTGATAGCGGTTGTCCCCCTGAATTGCGTAGCAGGTTCCTCCGCCTTTGCGGGAGCAATCCATTCTGCCTCCCACTTCATGCGGATAACGATAGTACCAGCAGCGCACATCCTGGCAGATGTTGCCGCCGATAGTACCCATGTTGCGAAGGATTGGCGCGGCGACCGATTTCGCGGCCTGCTGTAGCGCCGTAGCTTTGTTTAGCAGAAGCTCCGACTCCTCAATATCGGTCAGCTTCGTCATAGCTTTTATTGTGATACAGCCGTCCTCTTCCGATATCCCCTCGGAATCCTTTATAGTTTTCAGATTCACGACCTGCTCGGGATATTCATCCAGAATGGCGTGCTTAAAGACATTCACAATGTCAGTCCCGCCCGCCATAACTGCCGCCTTGGTTTTAGGCGCTTTGGCCAGTATTTCCGCGGCTTCTTCATAAGTGTGCGCGTCAACGAATTTAAATGCTTTCATTATCTTGCCCTCCTTACAGCTTGCCAAGGGCCTTCAGAATGCCCTCGCGGCTCGCGGGATACTCGCAGTAATCAACGCCTATGGCATTTGATATAGCCATCATCATGGACGCCGGGCCGGGTGCGCCGGAAATTTCGCCGAAGCCTGTCGCCTTAAAACGCGATATTTCAGGCTGCGTTTCTTCAACTATGGCCTCAATGTCGGGGAAATCATCGAATGTGCGCCACTTGTAGTCGATCATATTGCCTGTCATAATGTGGCCCGTAGTCGTATCGAGCACATTGCCCTCGAACAGGCCGCTGTCCGCAGCAGCCGCGCCGAAGCCCCCGTGAATCTGCATCTCCAGCGTCAACGGGTCTATAACCTGGCCGACGTCCGTGCCGACGAGAACCTTGAGCAGCTTCGTTGCGCCGGTATCAAGATCGACCTCAACTTCGCTGAAGTAGATGTTGAAATTGCTCTTGGAGTAGTCGGACGTCCATCTGCCGGTACCCGTGTATGAGGAGCCGAAGTGTGAAAACTCGAATATATGATGCGGCTGCGTGGGCCTGCTTTTATAGAATACGAAGCCCTCCTTGAAGAAAAGGTCTTCCGGCGAACAGAAAAACGCCTTCGCCGCCGCGTCAAGAATCTGCCGCCTGCAATCCTCGGCGGCGCGCGTAACGGCTGTGCCGAGCGTTATCGTACATCTCGAGCCGATAGGGCCTGCGTCGAAGGGATTGGCCTCGGAGTTCAAAGGAGCGAGAATAACCTTTTCCACAGGAATATCGAACACTTCCGCGACATATTTGCGGATATTGCTGCGCTGCCCCGCGCCGGTTTCCGCGATGCCCGCGTGCAGATAGACCAAACCGCTCGCCTCAAACCGGACATAAGCCTCGGCGGTATCCTCGCCGACGTCCGCATTGCCATGCACCGATACGCCGACGCCTACAGCCTTGTTGCCCTCTACCCGAGTTGGCTTAAGCCAGCCCTTATATTTGTCCTTCCAGCCAAAGGCTTCAGCTGCTTTATACATGACGGGCGCGTAGTCCTGTTCGCGGCAATTATACCATTTATAGTCGCTGCGCCAATACCAGCCGTCGCCCTGCTGCGCGAAGTTCCTGGCGCAGAACTCGACGGGATCGACGCCCATGTCGGTTACGGCGCGCATAACCAGAGGCATGAGGACCGCCTTTATCTCCTGGCCGCCAAAGCCGCGAACCGCGCCCGTTTGCACATGGTTCGTCATGACGAGCTTGCCCTCGATGTCCCAGTTCTGACATTTGCCCAGCGCCACTTGGGTTTCGCCCAAGCCTACGCCCATCTGCCACTGGCCGCAATCGTTGTACGCTCCGCAGTCGAGATAGCAGATGCCCTTGACGGCGTGGATGAGGCCGTCCTTTATGCCGACCTTTCCTTTCATATACATTCCGATACGCTCGTCGTGGACTAACAGCTGCTCCGTCTTCGTAAGGTTCATCTTAACAGGCCGGTGCGTGCTCATAGCCAGCAGCGCGGTATACATGGTCGTCGTCTGCATCGAAGCCTTATTGCCAAAGCCGCCGCCGATATTAAACGCCGTTGTATCAACAGGAAAGCCCTGCATACGAACTCCGGTTGAGGGACCGTAAAGCATGGCTACCTGCGTAGTCGCCCATGCCTTGAGTCTGCCTTGCTCGAGCTTCATTATTACGCCCGGGGCCTCCATAGCCATAGGGGAGCCAAGCGAATTGTACTCGCCTTCTCCCTCAACGACATGGTCGCATTCCGCGAAAGCTTTTTCAACGTCGCCGCGCACAAGATGATCCATCATGTGCTCCGTCATAAAGGGGACGTTAGGTAAGATATTAGATTCAAACGCGTCGTGCACCCTCGGAGCGTCCGGCTTAACAGCCTCCACAGTGGAGAATACGGCGGGCAGCACCTCGTATTCGATTTCGATCAGGTCGCAGGCCTCCTCCGCTATCTGCTCTGTTTCCGCCGCGACAAGCGCAACCGCATCCCCAACATAAGCAGCTTTGTCCCTAAGTATGGGTACGGCGGGCGGCGTGCTTAATCCCCAGCCCTTGCACGCCTCGGGAATATTGCCGTAGTAAAGCACCCGATGCACGCCGGGAAACGCCTCCGCTTTACTGATATCGATTTTAACGATACGGGCGTGCGCATGGGGCGATCTAAGCGCTTTGGCATAGAGCAGATCGTCCATCTTGAAGTCGTTCAAAAACATCGCCTTGCCGGTAACGATGTCCGATGCGTCAAAGCGCTGCCTGTCTTCGCCGATATGCCGATATTGCTTCTTCGGAGATATTCTCGTAAATTTACTCGTATAGCTCATAATGCCCTCCTTACGCGTTGGTTGCGGCCGCGTTCAGCTCGGCCAGCGCGTCCGCGGCGTCCAGCACATGATATTGGCTGATGCATCTGCACTGGTTGCCCGAAAGCGCTTCGGCCACTTCGGCCCTCGATGGCGTGGGGTTCTTGATAAAGAGCCCTTTTAACGCCATGATAATCCCCGGCGTGCAGAAGCCGCATTGGAACGCGTATTTTTCTATAAACAGCTTCTGGATCGGGTCGAGTTCGCCCGTATCGGGGTCTTGCAGCCCCTCTATGGTTACGATGTCGGCGCCGTCGCAATCGGCGGTAAGTATTTGGCAGCTCGGCACGGCGCGGTTGTTCATCAGCACGGTGCAGCATCCGCAAGCCCCTTGCCCGCAAGCCTCCTTGGTTCCCGTGAGGTTGAGCCTCTCCCTAAGCGTAAGGGAGAGCGTCTCCTCGTCGGGAATTTCCCACCTCGCACCCGAATGTCCGATGGAAAATACTTCTTTTTTTCCGTTGATGGTCATACTGACTTGTCTGCTCATCCAATCAAAACCTCCTTCTGTAATAACGAAAAAATTATGTTTCGAATCATTCCAATGGCGCTTGAACGCCCTTTTTCTCCGCTCCCACACATAGAATAAAAAGTATAGCGCAGCTAATGGCTAGGAAAAGCAAATCTTGCCATACCATAGGCGGATTCGCGACGCCTCCGATGGTGTAAATCCCGGAGAAGGCGAGCGCGTAGTCATTCATCACGATCTTCAATTTTCCTGCAAGCTTACACGTTAGAAGGATAGTAACAAGAACAATGAACGTCGGCGTAAACAGTACAAAGCCCATTCCGGCGGCCATTCCGTATAGCGCCCCCAGTACAAAGCGTACGAGCCCCGCCTTCGTCGGCACTGCTTCCATGCCGAGAAACAGGGAAAAGCACACCACAAGAAGCCAGCCGGTTGTAATCCCGAATAGCAGTTGGCTTCCCACGATACACGCGACCAATGCGGCCACGATGAGGATTGCGAATAACAGCGCTTTTGTAATTTTCATGACGTGCATCCTCCTTTGTTAATAAATCTACAATACCTGTTTTCCCGCTTATTTCAATGTTCTGACATTTAATAGGCGCATCCATTTTTGATAATAAAATACAATGCGAAGTGGCCTGCGTATAGCAGAATACAGCGAGAAATAGGCGTTTTCAAGGGATGCTCTACAAAATAGCGATTGACCCGTTACCACATTTTGTGATATTGTACAATCACACATGGCCATTATAGTGTAATTATCTTATAACCTTCGAAAAAATAGCTGAATTGAGTGTTCTTGCATGAGAGAAACTATCGCTGGCGCTAAAATGAAGTTACTTGATTTACTTACAAACGGAGCTGATATCGACGCGCTTTGTAACTGCGTCGCGGAATGCATCCGCAACCCGGTTGCGCTGACATTGCCCACACGAACGATTATCGGGCGTTCGGAAAACTATTCAAAAGAGCTGCTCAACGAATATACAAAGCCGGACAAGCTGATGGCCGAAAGCGAATATCACGAGATGGAAAAAGCGTTTTTCGACAACTTCAGCACGGGAAAAGCAAAAATTCATCTTTGGCCGTATACGCATTACAAGCATCTAAATTGCGGCTGCATCTATAAAAACAAATTTGTCGCGGTTCTCGACAGCCCGCTTGTAAACGATTTGCCGACTCCCTCACAAATGGCCATCTATGAAAACGCCGCCGCGATATTCGTCGTGGCAATGAAGTGCCAGAACATGCTCAAAAGTGCGGAAAACCAACCTATGCATACCTTTCTTGCATCGCTTGTGAGCGGGAGAATCAACTTTGATTTTCAAAAGCTCGACATGAGGGAAGCCATTTTCGATACGACGAAACAATTCCAGCTCGTTTGGCTTTTAACGCGCGACGGCGCGGACAGAGAACAACTGGAGCCGATACTGAATAATTTTTGCGCAGCTCAAAAAAACTGGTGGTGCGTTCCGCATGAAGACGGTTTTGTCATTCTGCTGGTACCCGGCGAGAGCGGCGCCTTACAAAAGTTGACCGACATTTTTATCGAGCGGCTGCGCATGTGCGTGTCAGACGAATTTTCAAATTTGCGAGATACTGCGCTGCATTTGGATTTAGCGCGTATGGCGCTTAGATACGCGGCTTATGCCAACGAGCAGAAAAACATGGTTACTGTGGACAACTACAAGGCAATTATCGCGTATTCGTACGCCCACGCCAATTCAGGACTACGTATTTTTTCAAACAATATCATTGAAAACATGAAAGAGTATGACCAAAAATACGGTACGCAATTCCTGGAAACGCTTCGAGTCTGCATCCATTACAATCACGATACTCGCCTTATGGCTCAGAAGCTTAAAATACACAAGAATACGGTCTTCTACCGTCTGCGGCAGATGAACGAGCTTTTTGGCTTCGACTTAAAAAACGTGCAGCAGCAGGCCAATCTTCTTTTGGCTCTTTGCATCGAATATCACAAATAAGCTAAGTTTTCTTATGTTGAGCCGCTATTTACCCGCCCGCTCCTTAATGAGCTCGGCGGCGATGCTCACGGCAATCTCCTGAGGGGTTTCCGCCCCGATATCCAGGCCGATGGGCGTCGTAATGCGAGCCAAGTCATCATCCGTGAAGCCCATGACGCGCAGATTCGCGAACACGGCGGCGGATTTTTTACGGCTGCCGATTACGCCGATATAGCGAGCGGGCGTTTTTAGCATCTGCGCCTGTACGAGCTGATCATCCTTATGACCACGCGTGACGACGACAACATAGTCCTCGCTCGTCACTTTGATGTAGTCGGCAATGCGGGCGTTGTCGATGAGCATCGTTGCGAAGACGCCCGGAAACAGCTCCTTTCGCGCAAAATCCTCGCGATCCTCCAAGACAAAGCAGCGAAAATCCACCGCCGCCAGGACGGGAACCAGCGCTTGGGCGACATGCCCGCCGCCGAAGATATATACGACGCCCGAGCGCACGAGCCGCTCGGAGTAGAATACGCGCCCGTTTATTTCAGCTTGGAAAGGCCTGTTTTGCAGGGCAGCGAGTATTTCTTCCGGCGCGTCTATGCCGAAAAGGCCGCTGTCCTTACCGAAAGCGCCCATGCCCCCACCTTTATCGGGGGTGATATCCTCGATCAACCAGCTTTGCTCCCCGCGCTTGAACAGCTTTTCGACTTTATCAGTAAGGGCGATAATTGATTCTTCCGGCGGGATATAGCGGAAATAAACGTAAACCTCGCCGCCGCAGATCATGCCCAAGTCCTGTATTTCGTTTTTGTGCAGCATGTAGCGCTCAAAGCGGGAGCATTTATCCCGCAGGACGGCCAGTGCCATTTGTTCGCTCCGGTGCTCCACCGCGCCGCCGCCTATCGTGCCGCAAGCGCGCCCGTCTTTGGCCACCAGCATTCGCGCGCCCGCACCTCTCGGCGTAGAGCCGCTGCCAGCAACTACTGTCGCCAAGACGCTTGCCTCCCCTTCGCGCGCCAGCTTGGCTATTGCTTTAAACAGTTCTCTCATTCTATTCGCACTCCTTTTCGAGATACAAAAGCTGTATATTTGCGGGCGAAATCCCCAGCGCCTCCGGCATTATCTGCGGCTTGCGATCCTTGGCGAGCCTCCACCAGAGCACTGCGTCCTCCCGCTGATTTTCGTATTTGAAGCGGATGATCCACTCGAACGGCTCCTCCGTCTCGTCGAATATCTTAACGGGAAAGCGGTTTTGCGCGGCGTTCGGGTTGAAATAGTGCCCGCGCAGGCCGACGGCGCATATATCGTCTCGCACGGGCTTGGCGGTAGTCAGGCTAACGCCCCAATCGGGAACCGCAACTTCGTATTCGCCTGTCCTCACGGCGGCGGCGATGTTCTTACAGCCTGATATCTCGGCGGCTATTACGCTCTCCGGATCGGCAAAGAGCGCCTTTGTGGGCTTCAGGATGAGAATCCTCCCTGCGTTCATGACGGCGATGCGTGAGCAGAGCCTGTACGCCTCCTCCCGGCTGTGCGTTACCATAAGTACGGGGCCGCCGTATTGCCCTAGCAGCGCCTTCATTTCGATTTGCAACAGCTCACGCAAGTGCGTGTCCAGCGCTGAAAACGGCTCGTCCAACATCAGGAGACGCGGCTTGTTCACGAGGATACGCGCCAAAGCGGCCCGCTGCTGCTGTCCGCCCGAAAGCTGGGATGGCTTATGCTGTAAAAGCCCATCTAAGCGAAGGAGTTCTGCGACCTCGTCGAGCCCCCGCTTCTTTTTCCGCATGTCCTTCTCATGGTATAGCCCGCAGAGGATGTTCTTCTCCACCGTCATATTCGGGAACAGCGCGTAGCTTTGGAACAGATAGCCCACCTTGCGCCTTTGCGGAGGCAGGTTTATCTTCTTCTCGCTATCGAAGAGCGTTTCGCCGTCCAGGACAACGCGGCCTTTGTCGGGAGTATCTATCCCGGCGATACAGCGCAGCGTCATGCTCTTGCCGCAGCCGGAGGCCCCCACGATCGCAACGCGCTGCCCNNAGCGTCATGCTCTTTCCGCAGCCGGACGCGCCAAGGATGCCCATGATTCCCGTTTCAGCCTCAAAGGAAACGCGAAGATGAAAATCGCCAAGCTTTTTTTCGATATCGACACAGAGCATTATAGTTTCACCCTCCCGCCGTTCTTGCGTTCGAGGAAGTTTACGGCCAGCATCACCGCCGCCGAAATGGCGATATTGAC
>DBDD01000340.1:9912-10049 GCA_002293365.1 Christensenella sp. UBA941
CTCGTCGCGCCGTATTCGCCCAGCGCGCGGGCGAAGGAAAGCACCGCGCCCGCCAGAATGCCCTGGCGGCAGTACGGCATTCTGATACGCCAGAAAATGAAGGTGTTGGAAAGGCCCAGCGTCTGCCCGGAATAGGC
>DBDD01000234.1:0-7405 GCA_002293365.1 Christensenella sp. UBA941
AGGCATAGCAGCCTAGCTATGTTGTTCCCGCCGTCAATGCTCCAACAAGCGCGGCGGCCTTTCATTCGATTGCCCAGAATGGTGAAAATATTGCTCTCCATCGCGCCCATGCCACGGTATTCCTTGCCTTCGGGCGGCTCCGGCAGCTTTAGCCCGCGACGGTTGATGGGCAAAAGGCCGTCTTTGTTGTTGGAAAAATACTTCCACAGCTCCATAATGTGTTCTTTCTCTTCTTCGTCCTCAACGCTGTTCGTCAGCGCTTCAAGGTACACCATAAGATGATCTATATTTCCCGAGTACAACAGCTCCATGATCTGTTCGCGCGCCTCGGAGTTTTTAACATTGGCCCGTATAGCCTTATTTCGGTGAAACGGATCAAGCTGAAAGTACACGCTTTCATCCGTCTGGCTTTGCCTAATCCACGCCGCTCCATCGCCGTTCAAAAATCGTATCTCTATCTCGTCTGTATTGTAAACCCTGGCAATGACGCCCTCTTTGCGCCGGACGAACTTTTCGACCTCCTCGAAATTGGCACACGCGACCTTGTTGGTAAGCTCGTATCTCTTTTTGCCTATCTTTTGTGCTCCGTCGTAGGCAATTGCCAGCTTCATCTCCTTGCTCTTTCCGTGCTTCTTCCGCGATTTGCCCTGTAAATGCATCCATATACCGTCCTGTTCCTCAAAAAGTACCTTCGTCTCACGATCAGCAGTCTGCTGACGGAGAAAATCATCGTTCCGACGCCTTCTTTTCCCATTGCCTCATCCAGCAGATAGACAAATCGTTTCTGGGCACCTTCCTCCCGCACTTCATATATTGAACGGCGATACTCCACCTCGCCCATGATCGTTTTGATCGTCGTTTTTCTATATCCCTTGTGCCGGTACTTGCCGCGCTCGCGGCTTTCCGCTAATTCCGCGTCACATGCTTCTAACACCGCTTTTAAAGCTTCCCGGCCCTGTTTGCAACATGCACTGAATATTTCCGCCTCTATACGATTGAATTCTACTGCATACTCGCTTATACTCATTTTGCATACACCTTTCAGTAATTTGGTCCTTCCTTCTGGAATTAACCTCTGCACCGTAGGTTACCCAGATGCCACTGCCCTTGGGGGGCGCATTTTCTCTGTCCGGAAAATACAGATTCTTGTACTCTCGGCGTGAGCTTAACCTTTTTGTGCAAACCTTATATTCCCAAGACATGTTTCGATAATTTTTTAATGATTTTATCTTCTATTCGTCGCTGTAAGTGCAAATATCACTTATTTACTCTGGCTTAGGTTGCATTTACCTTGTCCGCCCACCGTTCTCCGCAACTCTTCGGCCTTTTCTGCCGGATTGGAATACTATCGGGAAGCCTCAAGCTCGATGTATTCGGTATAGCCTATCGCCTCCTCGTATCGCTGGCGAAGCTCGTCCGTAAGTACAGGCACGCCTACTCTCACTTTATTTATCTCTGAGGAATATATCGGCAGCGACGTGACCGGCAAATCAACTCCATCGCCAAAAACCATAGTTTTATAGTACATTTGCCTTGTGAAAAAATAGCCGCACCTACGCGCGCGGTTCGCCGCTACCGTATCCGGGGTATCAGATGCGATGCTATAGAATTTGTTGGGCGCTTCCTCAGTCCGCTTGCGAACGTCGAAGAACATCGGAATCATCTTGCGAAGCTCCGCGTCCTCCGTATCTGTCAAATCAATAGTCGGGCGCGCGTACATCTGTGATATATTAAGGCCTCGAAACTTTTCGGATTCGATCACGGCTTTGGGCAGCAAGGCAACCGCTCTGTACGAGCGCGTCCTCAGCTCCTCCAAATCCTTATAAATGAGCATGCCGCCCTCGTCATCCCAGCCGAATAGCGCCAAAAACGCTTTCCGGCTCGCTTCACCCTCCGGCACGCCATAAGCGGCGATTTTATTCTCTTCGGGAATGAACTCAATGGCAGGCAAAACTCTTGGGGGCGCAGACTTGAGCGACGCGGCTTGCTTATCCAGCGCCTTTTGCATTCCTGCCATAACTACGCTCAAATCATACAGGCTGTATTCGACAGCTACGAACTTAATGCCGCTCGTGTTGAACCCCAAATCCTTAAGCGTCTTTTTCACTGTGGAGCGGCTGACATTTTTAGGATAATAATAAGTCGGCGTCCCGTTTTCGTCCACGCTGTAGCCCGAATAGCGGTGGCTGGGCGCGTAGCCGTAGCCCTGTTCATATTTTACAAGCGCTCGTTCAATCTCTAACATACGCTCATGGGCGGCGATAGGCCTTTCGGGATTCGCGGCGGCAAACGCTGCGGACGCAAAAAGCGACAGTACGAGAATCACGGCGGCAAGCGTTAAGGTAGGCTTTTTCATCGATGCGTTCTCCTGCTTCTTATACGCCGCCCGGAAGCGCCCGAAACGTTTATTCGCCCGGCGACGCGCGGCTCGGCGTTCATACTTAGCACACTCAGCCGCAGAAGTCCTGTATAGCCCTGGCCGTCGGGAGGGACGTCACAAGGATATCCACCCACCTGCCACGGAGCGTGGCCGCGATCGCCGGAACCTTCTCCTGTCCCCATGCCACGCCAATGACCTTTGGTATACGCTTTAAGTGATCCGCCGGCAACCCGATCATGCGCGAATACGCGGAAAAATCGATAATCTTGCCGTCCTTATCAAGAAAGGAGGTGCACAGGCTCGCCACCGCGCCCTTTTCGATCAGCTCCCCTATCTCGGATTGGCTGAATACGCCGGTGCTGAGTATCGTCGCGGCTGTGGAAACCTGCCCGATGCCGACAATCGCCGTGGACGCCTCCCTACCGCACCTAAGAACCTCCGCAATCTCCGGCTCGCTCGTCAGGGCAGCGCGCATCTCAGCCGAGCCGATCATAAGCGGCGTGTTGAGCGACATGAACTGACAGCCGAAGTTATCGCCAAAATTACGGCCGTTAAGGTTCGCCTGCCACTTTCCATGGGAGCCGACGCCCCCTACCAGCGGCACTACGCGAAGCCCCTCCCTCTCGATAGGGCCGATGTTTTCGCTTATCGCGTTTATCGATGTACCCGCCATCACTCCAAAAGTCGAGTTGTCTTTTAACGCGGCGTTCAGAACCTCCGTCATAGACTGTGACATCCGCCGTATGAGGTTGAAGGAATCTTCATCCGCGGCGTCTATTACGACAGCGTCCAACAGATTGAATTTCTGCGTAAGCCATTTCTCATACTTCTGCTCTTCTGAAAACGGGTTCTTTATCGTAATCGTGACGATCCCGCTCGCCTTTGCCTGGGTAAGCATCCTACTGATCTGCGAGCGGGATATCCCCATCCTTTCAGCAATCTCCTGCTGGCTCAAGGAATCTATATAGTAGTATGTACAGACCTTTATAAGCTGCCTGGTTTTTTCGACTGATTCAGTCATCCCTGTCTCCTTTCACTATAGGGCGGCAAAGCGCGCTTAAGCTGGCAGATACGGCTCAAGAAAAGCACAGATATCCCCCTCCTTGTAGCCGTAAAGCATCCCGGCCTGCACGGGCAGCCACCGAAGCACTTCATCCCTGTTGATACCCATGAGCTCGCAATATTTAGCGAGGTAGGCTTCCATAAGATCCGGCTTATCGCCGCCGCTTATTTTCCTGCTTATGTTCTCATATAGCTCCGAGGAATCCGGCGCATGCTCCACAAAACCGGAAAAATCGGCGAATCGGGACATATTTACATACGTGCGGCTCGCATCGGCGCAAGGGCTGCCCTTTGTGACCTCCGGCCAGTCGATTGCCGTCCACACCCCGTCGGCGGAAACAAGTATATTGTTCGGATGGATATATATTGTTCGGATGGATATCCCCGTGGCAGATGGCGTTCCCGTCGGGAAGTTCCTTGAGCAAGGCGAGCAGCTTTTCTTTTTGCCTCTTGGTAAGCGCCGGATTCTGCGAGATGACGCGCTCGGCGTGGGCCTTGTACGACGGAAGGCCCGTGCCGTCGGCCTTGTTTATTCCGGCGTGTATAGCCGCCATCCTCTCGACGTCCGTCTGAGCGCCGGTAAAATCGCCAGCAAACAGCCTTTCGAAAAGTCCGCGAAGCATAGACCTTGCTCATCTCCATAACCCAATAACCCTCTTCGAGAGCCACGCGGCGCACACGGGAGGTACGTATTCCCGCGCCCTCTACGAAGGCCAGCATATACGCCTCCATAAAAACATCGCTCTTGGGTATCTGCGCGCCAAACACCTTGACCGCGGTATCTCCTTTAAATATATACGGTGGCCGTGATGCCGTATCCGACTGGCTCGCCGCCGCCGTCGTATTTCTTCGCGAAAATATCGTTTATGGCGCTTCGTTCGGTGTTTTCCATCGCATGTTCCTTTCACATCCCAGCCGATTAATACACGTCCAGGAAATATTTTTCTGTTCGCATTCGCACATCGGTGCAGGCATGAACATAATTTGAAACACTTCAATAATAACGCTCCGGCGACAAAAGTCAATATGCAGCTTATCATTCGCGATTTATCGGTCAAATCAGACATATTTATCAGAAAATTATTGCATTTTGGCCTGATTCGTTCGCTATTCAGGACAGAATTGCGCATATATCGACGTTTGAATCCGATTGCACTATAGTCAACTTACGAGCATATGTGCACGCCTCGCGAGCTTGACAAAAGCGTTTCTCCCGATTATTATCGCTTTAGATGAATTAATTCTCAGCCATGCACACACGTCCAATGCGCGCAGAATACAATTACGGGAGGTATAAATGCTTACATATTGCGACGGAACTCGACTAAATAAGTATTTCGGAGATTTCGGCGGAAACATCGATATGAGTGATTTTAGGTGGGCAGGCTCACCCCTGACATTGAAGGCATCACAAGGATCATCGAGAGCGGCCGCTTCGAAGAGGTTTTCAGAGAATTGCTGCCGGTAGTATGCGGCGATTTCGAAATCAAGAGCTTCGAACTGGACGGCGGCCGCAAGCTCCTCTGCGCTCCGGCTCTTGGTACGCGATATGCCCTTGCGGCGCGGATCGCCCACGCGAAATGCATTGGAAAGCCAGGCGTCGCTTTCGGCAGCGACGATAGAGAGCTTGTGTTCGCCGCGGCAAACGCATGCTTGAAATGCGGGCTTAAGCTCGCCGCCACGTTAGGCAGGAGCCTTGCACAGGACGCCGAAGTTGTATCCGGCCTAACTGAGCTCGGCGCAGAGGTCGACTGCAAGACCTGCGTAGAGCTTTTTGACCATCCCTACGCCTATATCGAGGTGCCGTTTACTACGGATCCCGAATACTACCTCGCGGAAGTGGAGGCCAACTACGGAGTATGGCCCAGACCAGCGCTCACCGGCGTATTTGCCGGGCTCTACGGCGCGGATCTAATTGCAAAGCTGGGGCGGAGCATTGAAGCCTGCGTCGTCCCTATCACCAGCGGGACAGAGGCTGTGGCTGTTTTTAAGGCGCTTAAGAGCACCGGCTGCCGCCTTGCCACCTGCGAAGAGACTGTCGCTCAGGAGTTCCACACGATAGACACAGGCGCGTACACGCTCGCCACCATGGGGGCGAACAGGGAAGCGCCGAACATGTCCATCTGTCCGGAGCTAGCGGATATGTGGAGGAAGAACCGCGTTCTGCGGCTGGGCTGCGACCGGATATTGGACGTGGACGTCTCCGCCTTTGACGACACCGGACTGCCGTACGCGTCCCGGCGCGCGGCGGCGCTCGCTTTCGAAGCGATAGACTGCCAAGAGCTTGCAGCTTGCAATTGATCGCCGACAAGAAAATCGCACTGGACGGCTTTATAAGCGCCTCCGCCCCTCTTGAAGATGGGCCCGCATGGTTTGAAAGGCTGATAACCCCGGGCAGCGGCCTGTTGAAGGTCGTGCTATTGCTAAACGGCTGAGACTGGCTTAAACCGCGGGAACAAGCAGCCCATAACTACGACGATATCTCCAAGGTTGTCTGAATCATTCTCATGGATAATCTTAAACACGACACGCTGTTGTCGTGTTTTCTATGCTATGATATTAGCGGTGAAGAATGATGAAGCTCGACAGGATGCTAGGAATATTAACCATACTGCTGCAAAAAGACCGCGTAACCGCGCCGGAGCTGGCTAAAAGGTTTGAGGTCAGCCGCCGTACTATCGGGCGCGATATCGACGCTATGTGCATGGCTGGAATCCCCGTCGTATCTCAACAAGGAAGCGGCGGCGGTCTTTCCATCGCCGAAGGGTTCAAGTTGGATAAAAGCGTCCTAACAGCGGACGAATTATCCGGCATCATCGCAGCGCTGAAAGGAATCGGCAGCGCGATGGATAAGCCCTCTATCGAGCGCGTCTTGGATAAGCTCCACGTCAATTCAGACGCCGTCGTTTCCATCCGCGAACCTGTCATTATCGATCTTTCCTCTAACGGCGGGAGCAGTTTTACTAAGAAAATAGAAATGATAAAACGCGCCGCGCTATCCGGTCAGATCGCCGAATTTGACTATATCTATGAAAAAGGCGAGATCCATCGCCGCATCGAACCGTATTTCGTTATCTTTCAACGGACGGCGTGGTACGTTTTCGGTTTTTGCCTGGAGCGGTCGGATTTCCGGCTGTTCAAGCTCCAGCGCCTGTGGAACCTGCGCCTATCGGGCGAACGGTTTGCGCCGCGCGCAATACCGCCGGATAAGCGCGGCTTCAAAGCATGGTTTGAGGAGGATAAAGAAAACAGGCTAGTCGCGCTGTTCGACCCGTCGGCAAAGTATCAGCTTATCGAAACCTATGGCCTGAATTGTTACGAAGAGACGGCCAAGGGCTTGCGCTTCGAGATCGAATTTACGAAGCGCGATTATATTCTCGGCTGGCTGCTCGGCTTCGGCGGCAAGGTAAAGGTATTGGAACCGGAGTTTATCGCAAATGACTTAAAAGCCGCCGCCGAACATATTTTGTCGCGATACGATTAGACAAGACATACTGTTGTCGTGTTCCGCTTGTTATTATGGTGAAAACGAAACGGAGGACATGACGATGGTCGAATCTAAGCGCGGCATATTGTGCCGGAAATGGATGGCGAGTGCATGAGCAAGTCCAATTATACTGTATATGTCTACGTGATGGATACTCTGGCCGACTGGGAGCTGGCGCACATTACCGCGGAGCTGAATTCCGGCCGGTTCTTCAAGAAGGACGCGCCGCGCGTATCGCTCAAGACGGTCGGCTATACCAAAGAACCGATTAAGACGATGGGCGGAATGACGATAACGCCCGATTGTGTTGTCGATGATATCGTTATGGATGAAAGCAGCTTACTGCTGTTACCGGGTGCGAATACCTGGAGCGACCCGAAACACGGCGCGATCGTAGAAAAAGCAGAAGAATTGCTTTCTTATGGCGCTACGGTGTGCGCGATTTGCGGAGCTACCGCCGCGCTCGCAAGCGCCGG
>DBDD01000234.1:7439-7708 GCA_002293365.1 Christensenella sp. UBA941
GCAGTGCATTAAACAAGCAATGTGAAATATGAGGCATCTCACCGATAATTGCACCGATAGCTTTTTTCTCCGCCCCTCATAGATTAGATTTATATATCGGCTCCGAAAATAGGAAAACCATAAAATACACATATTGACAAATCATGCCGTCTTGATATAATAAATATCATTAGGATAATAAATGTTCTATCATTTTCTTTGGCGGTATTATTATCCTCGGCCGATCTGAACTCAATGCAATTCATAAAAGACTATCGGTAATATGTCAA